>DASXCN010000337.1:0-10695 GCA_036491155.1 Solirubrobacteraceae bacterium
GCCGCTGGCGCTACCCGAGTGGTACTGGACCGACCATCCGTCGGCGGGCACCGCCGCGGTGCTGCGGTTGGCGACCTCGATGAAGTCGTTGGTCAGGGTGGCGCCCGAGTTGCCACCGCCGCCGTAGACCTCGTTGATCACGAGCGCCGACGACGGCGTGGCCGACGCCAGGTCGCCCCTGCTCAGCGTGAACAGGACCGCGGCGATCGCCACCAGCGCCGCCAGCACGGCAGCCCCTCTCCTGGTCCGCCACGTACCAACCCCTTGCATGCAAGCCTCCATTGGTCATGCCGACGCCCTGCGGCGCCAGTCGTTCATCCCGCCCGGCGGAGGCTCCCCGACGCGGCGGCGGAACGGGTGAACATTTCGCTCATCTGTTGTAAATCGGACCCAAACACTCTCCAATCTCTGTGCGCAGCCGCACACGCGGTTCCGGGAAGGATCGCCAAAGAAGGACCGTCTTGGTGGTCGTGGACGATGGGACCGGGATGATGGTCCGCGGGCGTGCCGGCCCGCGAGCGAGGGCGCGGACGCGGGCGCGGATCGGCCTGGCAGCGGCTGCGCTCGCGGCGCTGCTGGTCCTGGCGGGCTGCGGTGCGTCGCGCACGTCGCCTGCCCCAACCACGTGCCGGTGGTGATCGGCAACGCGTTCACCTGCACGCTGACCGGCGCCGGCCGCTACACCAGGGTCCGCGTCACGATCGTCAACGGCGACGGGGGCTTTCGCCTGGCCTTCTCATGAGGCGCAGGCCGTAATGCATCAGCAGGGTGGCCTGGATCGCTGTGGCGACGGCGTGAGCGACGCGGAGGATCGAGTGGTGGCGAGAGGAGGAGGGCGTCGTCGCTGCTGTCGGCCTCATCGCGCGGGCTGGGTCCGGAGCTGGAGGTAGGCCGTACGCAGCCGTGCGCGGGCCGGATGCGCCAGCAGGAGCGCGATGCCGGCGGCGGCCCAGCCGCCCAGGACCCAGAGGTGCCCCGCGGTGTCGCTGCCGTGGAAGTAGACGGTGTTGCGCACCGTGTCGGCGGCGACGCCCAGCGGGAGCGCGGAGTCCAGCGCGCGCAGGAAGCCAGGGCCAAACGATCCCAGGCCCGACGGACCGCCGCTCACCGGAAGGCCGATGATGAGGAAGGTGATCACCGCCAGGGCGATGAGGGGCAGCTTGATGCGGCCCAGCGCCGCGGTCGGGGCGGAGATGGCCAGGGAGAACAGGGCGACGATTCCGGCCACCGGGAGGTAGTCGTCAAAGCCGGTGATCCCGGACGCGACGGCCGCGGCGCTGAGCCCAATGGCCACCGCGGCCACGGCGGGCACGGCGATGCGCCATGCGGTCCGGTGGCGGCGGAACAGGTGGGCCGTGGCCGCCCCGGTGGCCAGGCTGGGGAAGAGGACGCAGAGGATGGTGAAGAACGAGGACAGGGCGAGCGAGTCGTTCTTGAGCGGAGGCACCGCGTCGACGACGGTAAGCCGCTGCCCTGTCCGGGCCGCGAGGCCGTCGAAGGTGTTGGTGAGCAGCTGCGCCGGTGCCGAGCCCCCGGCCCGGGCGACGAGGAGGATCATGCCCCGCGGGGTCGCGACGAGCCCGCCGTCCACCGCCCGTGAGGCGATCGCGTGCTTGGCGCTCGCCTCGTTGGGATAGGCGTGAAGGTCAAACCCGCCCGGAGCCCTGGTCGCCAGGACGCCGCGCACCTCATGGGTGATCCGCGCCGGGGCCACGATCGCCAGCGGGACCGAGTGGGGGGTGGGCTCGTGAAACGCGCTCAGCGCGGTGCCGATGAACGCCGCCGCGAACGCGACGTTGACCGCCACGAGGGCCAGCGGGATCCGGATGTGATGAAAGATCGGAGTGTGTGGGCGCATCGCTGCCTGTCCTCTGCTGATGTCAAATGCCAACGCTTGTTGGCACACATGCTACGCCGGTCGGACATCTAAGTCAACAACTGTTGGCAAACGTGTGTGGACGTAGGTATGATGAGCGGGCGATGGCACCTCGAGCCTCGACCTCGCCGGCCTCAGCCGCCCCGCCCGGTCATCCTCTGGGCGTCGGCGGACCGCGCTCGGAGCACACGCGCCGGACGATCCTGGCCGCCGCCCGCGGCGCCTTTGCCGCCCGCGGCTATGAGCAGACCACGATCCGGGCGGTTGCCGCCGAGGCGGACATAGACCCCTCCATGGTGATGCGGTACTTCGGCTCCAAGGCGGGTCTGTTCGCCGCCGCGGCGACGATCGACCTCGACCCTCCCGACCTCGCCTCCGTGCCGCAGCGCCGCCGGGGCGAGGCCCTCGTGCGTCATTTCATCGGCCGCTGGGAGGCAGATCCCAGCGAGGACATGCTGGCCTTCCTTCTGCGGACCGCCGTGACCACCGACTCGGTGGCCGAGCAGATGCAGATGACGTTTGACCGGATGATCGCGGGCCCGCTGACGGACCTCGGCTACCCGGATGCGCAACGACGTGCCGCACTGATCGGCTCGCAGCTCCTGGGGCTGGGCTTGTGCCGGTACATCCTGCGTCTGGAGCCGCTCGCCTCGCTGACCACCGACGAGGTCGTCGGCGGTATCGCTCCGGCGATCCAGCGCTATCTCACCGCCCCGATCGCCGGCGCGTAGTCCACACGCTTAGACCGTGCCCCAGAGCGGGTAGCTGGCCTCGCATACGCCCGGCCGTGCATAATGCACCGGGTTTCTGATTTATGGCGAGCGAGGAGACGAGGATGGGTGCGAAGTGGCGGCGCGCGACGCGGCGTGTGGAGCGGGTGCGCGTCAGCCGGGCCGGTCGCGGGGCGGTCGTGGTGGCCGCCGTCGCGGTGGCGACGATGATCGGGCTGGGCAGCTCCCCGGCCAGCACGGTGGCCCGCCGCCTGTCCACGGCGCCCCGGGCCGGCGCGCCTCAGGCGCAGAGCCGCTACTCGCTCGTGCACGGGTGCTACGCCCTGCGCTCGTCCTCGCGCGGGACCCCGATCGGCGCGGACGCCGGCCCCTTCACGATGCAGGCGGCCGCGCTCGGCGTGTATCTCCTCTATGACCCGCAGGGCGACTATCTCAGCGACGACGGGACGGGAGCCCTGACCGGCGCCAGCACCCCGAGCGCCGCCACCGAGTGGACCGTCAACGGCTCCTCGGCGCAGGGCTTCACCATGACCGACGCCGGCACGGGCACGACGCTACCGGTCACCTTCGTCCCGGCCGCCGGCTGCGCCGCCTACCCCGAGGCGCAGGTGGACGCGGTGGGCACGCCGTTTGCCGGCGCCAGCCCGGAGGCCGACGTTCTCGGCACCGTCGAGGGCCACGCGCACGTGACCGCGTTTGAGTTCCTGGGCGGCGACTGGCACTGCGGCCGGCCGTGGAGCCCCTTCGGCGTGCAGTACGCGCTCCCCGCCAGCTGCGCCGGCGACCAGCAGGGGACCAACGGAGCCTTCGAGTCGCTCGTCGACTTCGGCGGGGCCACGCGCCCGGCCGGCATGCACGGCTGGCCGACGTTCGTGGACTGGCCGAGTCCGACGGCCCTGGCCGAGGAGGGCGACTACTACACGGGGATCGAGCGTGCCTGGAAGGCCGGCTTGCGCCTCATGGTCACCGACCTCGTCGACAACGAGGCGCTGTGCTCGCTGATGACCACCAAGCACAACCCGTGCAACGACATGGACGCGGTCAAGCTCCAGAGTCAGGACCTGTACGCGCTGCAGGATTACATCGACGCGCAGTCGGGCGGCCCGGGCAAGGGCTGGTTTCGCATCGTCACGGACCCGTTCCAGGCGCGCCAGGTGATCAACGAGGGCAAGCTAGCCGTCATCGAGGGCGTCGAGGTCTCGCGCATCTTCGGCTGTGGCGAGGTCAACGACGTGCCCCAGTGCGACGAGTCCCAGATCGACGCGGGCCTGAAGGAGGTCCACGACCTGGGCGTGCGCACCTTCTTCCCCATCCACGAGTTCGACAACGCCTTCGGCGGCACCAAGATGATCGCCGGCGAGCTCGGCACCGTGGTCAACGCCGGCAACCGTGACGAGACCGGCAGCTTCTGGACCCTGCAGCCCTGCGCGGCCTCCGAGCAGGACGCCACGCAGATCAACGTTCCGGCCAGCGGCCCCCTGGCCGGGCTCGTCAACGGCCCGCTCGCCTCGCTGCTGCACGGCAGCCCGCTGCCCGTCTACGGCGATGGCCCCCAGTGCAACGTCCGCGGGATCACCGACCTCGGGACCTATGTCATCAACGAGATGATCAAGGACCACTTCCTCATCCAGCTCGATCACATGGACAGCGCCACCGCGACCGCGGCCCTGGGGATTGCCACCGCGCACCACTACTCGGGGGTCATCTCCGCGCACTGCTGCTCCTCGCCGCAGCTGTTCAAGGGCATCTACGACGACGGCGGCTTCATCAGCCCGCCGGCCGAGCCCGCGCCGGCGTTCGTCGCCACCTGGAATGCCGACAAGGCCCAGGCCGATCCGGCCTACCACTTCGGCTTTGGCTGGGGCTCTGACATGAACGGCCTCGCCGCGCAGCCCGGTCCGGCGAACGGAACGCCCATCAGCTATCCGTTCACCTCCTACGACGGCAAGGTCACCTTCACCCAGGAGGTGTGGGGCGACCGGACGTTCGACCTCAACACCGACGGGCTGGCCAACTACGGCATGTACGCCGACTGGCTGCACGACCTGCAACTCGTCGGCGGCAACCAGATCATGGCCGACATGTTCCAGGGTGCCGAGGCCTACCTGGAGACGTGGGAGCGCGCCGACGGCGTACCCGCGACGAGCTGCCTGCCAGCCCGGGCGCGTCTGAGCGCCGCGGGTCTGGGCCCGACCCTGCGCCTCGGCGACAGCGCGCAGGCCGCGCTGCTCCGCGCCGGGCAGCCGACCTCGCGGCCCGGACGCTCCTTCCGCTACTGCGCCAGCGGCGGTCCCGCCGGCTCGAGTGCCGGCGCCCGGGTGGCCAGCGTGTTCAACAGCGCGGGCAAGGTGGCGCTGATCGCTGGCAGCGCCCGCGGTGATGCCGCCGGCAGCATCACCCCTCTGGCCAAGACGTTCCGCCTGCGCCAGCGCGGGGCCAAGCGCGTCGCCGCCGGCCTGTGGGAGGGCCGCAAGCTCGCCCACGGCGCGCGGTATGTCTATGGCGTTCGCGGCGGGCGGGTCCGCTACGTGGCCGTGGCCGCCGCGGGCCAGCTGCACCAGGTCTCGACGCTGCGCTCGGATCTGCGCGCGGCGGGCTTCTCCGCGTAGCGTCATTCGGGACGTGTGTCATCTGAAGCGCCGTATGCGCGCCTCAGATGACACACGTCGGCGGTTACGCTGACGGGCGCATGGAGATCCGCCCCCTGGAGCCGTTCGATGGCGCGGCCGTCTACGTCAGCCTGTCGTCAGATCCCGAGATCGCCGCGTGGTTCGGCCCCGGCGGTACAAGCACGCTGGCCGAGGCGGAGGCGATGGCGATCCGCAAGTCCGCGCATCGCACCGTGTATGGCTTCGGCTGGTCGCTGGCGTGGGAGGGCGCCGAGTGCCTGGGGTGGGGCGTGGCCCAGCACTGGATCATCGACGGCTTCAGCGAGGTCGAGATCGGTTGGACCGTCGCCCGCGCTCACTGGCGGCGCGGCATCGGCACGGCGCTGGGCCGCCACGCCCTCGCCGACGTCTCGGGCCGCGGGTTGCGCAGCGTCGTCGCCTACACCCGGGAGGACAACGTCGCCTCGCGCGGCGTCATGGCCAAGCTGGGCATGACCTATGAGAAGTCGTTCGACGAGGACGGCGAGACGCAGGTCCTGTACCGGCTCCTGCTGGACCGCTGAGTCAGGCCGGCGGGCTGGAGCCCCCGCGCTCCTCGTCCATGATCTCGCGGCACAGGTCGACGCACTCGTTGCAGATCGCGATCGACGGGGTGGCCCCGCAGACGATCGACTCGACGTCCCGGCCGCGCTTGCCGCAGAAGGAGCACGTCACCTGGTCGAGGTAGATCTCCCGCCGCAGCGCCGCCTCGGTGCTCTCCTCCGCCATGGCGGGAAAGGTAGCGCTATCCGAGCGTTTCGAAGGTCAGCGACGAGGGCGCGGTAGCCGAGCGGCCGATGCTGTAGACGCCGCCGGCGAGGCTGGGGAGCTCCGGGGGCAGCGGGGTGAGGTGCGGCGCGTCGGCAGTGGAGAGGGTGAGCCGCAGGCGGTCGCCCGAAGCGACCGTCACCAGCGTGGGGAAGACCTGGATCTGGTACTCGGTCATCTCGCCGGGGGTCACCGGTGCGGCCGACGTCTGCGTGTAGGGGTGGTAGGGCAGCACCGTCATGCCGCCGGCGGTCCAGGAGCGGCCCGCGTCCACCGCGCGCAAGGAGCCCAGCAGCGCGCCCTCGGTCAGCGGGTAGGACGTGCCGTCGGGCGTGACCTCCTCGAGCTCGGCGACGAGCTGGGTCTGCGTCGTGGTCGCGCTGGCGTACACGGTGGCGGTGACCGGGCCGGCCAGCGTCTTGGCCTGGCTGAGTGGGGCCGAGGTGTAGCTGGTGGCCCATGGGCCCGTCTGGGCCAGCCGGTCGTCGGTGGCGCACGGAGCCAACAAGCCGGCCGACCCCGCCGGGACCGACAGGCCGCCCATCGACCACTGGTCGATCGGCCGTCCGCAGGGCACGCCGCTCGGGCTCCACACCAGGGTGTCCGAGTCCGAGGCGGGCAGCGAGGGGAGCGGCAGGCCCGGGATCGGCGAGGACAGGGTGCCCGACCCAGCGGGCGGGGCCGTCGGGGTGAGCGTCCCGCCGGCGCCGAAGTACAGGCGGCTGGGCGTGGCGCCGGTGAACGGGTAGGTCGGGGTCTCGGTGAAGGCGCCGCTGCCGAGGTCGTAGTAGTGGAGGGGCGTTGGCGTCCGTGCCATGCCCGTTTTCTCGCCCTTCAGCCACGTGTCAAACCACTCGAGCTCGAGTGGGTCGACGTTCACCGAGGAGCCGTTGAGGTGCTCCCACGGTCCGACGATCAGCTGGTAGCGGCCGGTGGTCCGCTGCCCGGACTGCATCGGCGCGGTGGTGCCGCGATGGGCCCACCCGTTCTGCAGCTCGGCGTAGTCCATCGGCTCGCCGTTCTGGAAGATGTCGAATTCGCCGCCGACCATGTAGGCCGGGATGTGGTTGGCGGCGACGCGTGCCAGCACGTTCTCCGGGTTGCGCGCCTGCCAGTAGGAGCCGTCGTAGGCCTCGTCGCCGCCGCTGAGGATGTTCTCGGTGGTGGCCGCGTGGTAGGTGGCCAGCCCGTTGACGTGGTCGGATTCGATGCCTGCCAGATCCGAGAGCATGGCGGGGTCCGACGTGGCGTCGCTCAGCGGGTTGGCGGTGTTCAGTGCGCCGGTGAGGCCCAGGTAGGTCTCGGCGAACTCGAAGTCCAGCAGCCCGCCCATGAACGACGTGTCGCGGTAGATGTCGTTGGCGGGCACCATCGGGAAGATCGCCTTCAGGGGCGAGTGCTTGCCCACCGCGCCCGCCAGCAGGAGCTGGTCGATGCCCAGATACGAGGGCCCATAGGTCCCGACCTTGCCGTTGGCGTTGGGCAGGTGGGCGGCCCACCTGAGGACCTTGACCGCGTCGCGCTGCTGGATGGGGTCAAACAGCCCCCAGCTTCCGTTCGAGTCGCCGGTCCCTCGGACGTCCTCCACGATCTCGATGTAGCCGCGCTGAACGAGGTAGTTGTCCGCGCCGCCGGTCGCGGCGCCGCTGCTGGGGGAGGACGCCGACCCGGGGGTGCTGGAGCCGCCCTGGCCTTTGCCGTAGGGCGTCATGGTCAGCAGCACCGGGAACGGCCCCTTGGCCGGCTGGCCGGACGCCGTCGTGGGGTAGATCTCGTTGACGCGGATCGTCGTGCCGCCGGCGCCCGTGACGGCGATGTCGTTGGTGGAGGCCGAGCCATAGATCGCTTTCTCCGGGGCCCAGTGGCTGTCCGAGGCGGCGCTGGCCGCGATGACGCTCGACGGCAGCTGCGGGTCCAGGCCGACAAGGCTCGATGGGGCCGACTCCACCGCCGGGGCGCCCGGGGGAGGCGTCGGCTCGACGGCCAGCGCCGAGGCCGCGGTCAGGCCGGCGCAGGCACAGACGGCGGCGGCACCCGCCGCCAGCGCGCGAGTGCGCACACGCAGCTGTCCAGGGGACAAGGTCGCCATGTCACCGCCACCCATACCCGAAGCACCGTTTTTCTAGACATCGCGGCGCGCCGCCTGAGTCGCGGACGTGCTGAGATAGAAGCGATGTCGCGACTCGACATGTTCACGCAGGCCTACTGGGACGATCGTTACGGAGGTCACCGCCACGTGTGGAGCGGGCGCCCCAACCCCTACCTCATCAGCGAGACGGCTGGTCTGACCCCGGCGCGGGCGATCGACGTCGGCTGCGGCGAGGGGGCGGACGCCATCTGGCTGGCCCGGCAGGGCTGGCAGGTGACCGGCGCCGACGTCTCACCCGTGGGCCTGGAGCGTGCCGCGGGCAACGCCCACGCCGCGGGCGCCGAGATCGCCCAACGGATCACGTGGCGACAGGTCGACCTCTTCGCCGATGAATGGATTCCGCTGGGCGCCCACGAGCTGGTGAGCTCGCAGTACCTGCACCTCCCGCCCGATGCTCGCCGGCAGTCGATGCAGCGTCTCGCCGATGCCGTCGCCCCCGGGGGCGATCTTCTCGTCGCCGCCCACCACCCCTCGGACCTCGACATCCCCGGCCTGCGTCCCCACATGCCCGAGCTGTTCTGCACCGCCGAGGAGCTCGCCGGCCACCTCGACGATGCCGACTGGGAGATCGTCACCGCCGCCGCGCCCGAGCGCTCGGTGACCGGGCCCGAGGGCACGCCGGTCACGATTCGCGACGCCGTGCTGCGCGCGCGCCGGCGCGGCTAGTCAACGCCAGAGGCGACATCCAGCATCCAGTGGTTGCACTGCAGCGTGCGCCCGGCGTAGACGAACGCGTGCTCCCCCAACAGCGTGAAACCGAACTTCCGGCACAACGCGTTGGAGGGCGCGTTGCTGGTGGGCGGGAAGGCATGCATCCTGGGGATCTCGGAGGCGGGGCGCGCCCGCTGGATCAGGATCGAGAGCGCGCGGGAGGCGATGCCACGGGCCTGGAAGGCCGGCAGCACCATCCACCCGGTCTCGTGCAGCGTCACGCCCTCGTGCTCGGTCTCCCAGATCCCGATCGTGCCCACCGCAGGGTGCCCGGGCTCGGGGACGATCGTGAAGTACCAGGGCTCGCCCACCCGCCGGGCGTGAACCACGGGTAGGCGGGCCGGGTCGATCGGTCCGCCCAGTTCGCGCATCACCACCGGGTCGCTCTCCAGCGCCTCGCTCAGCGCCAGGTCATCGTCCTCGTACCGCTTCAGCTCCATCGCTCGCACACCGTAGCCGCACACGCCCGGGCCACCCTTCAAGGGGCATCTGGTATCCGTAGAGCCGGCACGGTCATCGACTGGGAGGCGAGATGTCTGACCCCTACACGCAGATCAACCTGGCGGAGGTCGAGGACGCGGCGCCCGCCAACGGGTTCGGCGACCGCTGGGAGGCGCGCGTCGCGCGGACGGAGCTCGGGGCCGAGGCGACGGGCGTGACGCACTTCCTGCTGCGGCCCGGCAAGCGCTCGCCGTTCGTCCATCGTCACGAGAATGCCGAGGAGGTCTACGTGATCCTCGCCGGCACCGGACGCATCAAGCTCGACGACGAGCTGCGCGACGTCCGCCCGCTGGACGCGATCCGCATCGGGCCCGAGGTGGCGCGCGCGCTGGAGGCCGGGCCCGACGGTCTCGAGTTCCTGGCCTTCGGCCCGCACCACGACGCCGACGGGGAACCCGTCGACGATCCGTGGGTCGCGTGACGCCGCGCCGCCTAGACCCGCACCACCGACTCAAACGGCGCGGGCGCCTCGCCTGACTCGAACAGGCGCCGCTCGCGCATCCACTGCTGCGAACGGTCATAGGAGTCAGAGGTGTAGGGGAGGAACACGATCCGCTCACCCGGGCCGAAGCGCCGCACGTCGATCATGGGGTGGAAGCGCTCGGGGATCTCCTTGAGGTAATGCTGCTTGTAGGGCTCGGGCTCCAGGTCGAGCTCCATCTGGGCGCGCTTGAGCGCGTTGAAGTACTTCTCGACATCGGCCGGATCGGTCTCGAAGTCGAACATGAAGCCGGCCATGAACGTCGTGTCGAGGATCTTGCGGCACCCCTGCTGCTCGACGAGGTAGGTCGGCGCGCTCCAGATCGCCGCCGCCGGCACCGTGCCCGCCAGCAGCGCATCCACCCGGTCATACGGCATGCCGCCGAAACGCAGCGTGATCTCGTCCTCGGCCAGGAACGGCTCCAGCGCCTGGATCGTGGAGAAGTGGCTGCCCGAGTGATACCCCAGCGCGACGTCGACGCCGGCCAGGTCCTCGGGACGCTGGATGTCGGAGCCGGGCCCGACGTAGACGGCGCTGGGCAGCACCGAGTAGCAGCGACCCCACATGCGTCCCGCCTGATCGCCGGCCGCCTGGTTGACCGCCCAGTGACAGGCGCAGCTCATGCCCTTCTTGCCGCCGCCGGCGCGACGGTAGAGCTCATAGGCGCCGGTCTTCACGTCCTCTTGGCCGGTGGGCTCGATGTCCTGGTCGGCGTTCTCCTGGGCGCGGACGTCCAGCTCATACTCCAGGCCCTCGTCCTCGAAGTAGCCGTTCTGCACCGCGATCCAGTCCTGCAGCCGGCCGTGCGTGGAAATCTGGAACATCCGCGT
>DASXCN010000338.1:0-16897 GCA_036491155.1 Solirubrobacteraceae bacterium
GTAGGTGGCGTTGTTGACCGGCGCGGCCACGTGCTCGAGCTTGAGCTCGGCCTTGACCTGGGACAGCGGCGGCGCGTGGGCGTGGATGTCGCCGACCGGGTCGGTGGCGGTGATCGCCGAGGCGTGTTGGCCGGCGGAGGGTTGGATGACGTGCGGCTTGCCCTGCGGAATGGTGTCGTCAGAGGTGGTGGTGGTGACCACGCTGGACCCGCACCCGGCGAGCACGGCCGCCGTCGCGGCCAGAGCGGCGTATCTCCTGATCGGCAAGCGCACGGCCACCGGATTCTCCCGCACGCGGGCCGGGTGGGCGCGAGTTCCGCCGTGTCCGCGGTCGCCGCACGAGGTTGGCGCGGCCGCGGGCGATCACATAGCGTTGCGCCGACCCGACCTTGGAGGCGCCCGATGGCCCGTACGCACTACCTGCCCGACGAACAAGTCCACTACACGTGGGATGCGGGCAATGAGCCGAGGGTCGTGGTCGACTCCGGCGACACGGTGGTGGTGTGGACGCGCGACGTCGTCGACAACCAGATCACCCCCGAGTCCGACAGCAGCGTGATCGCGGGCCTGGACCTCAATCGCCTCTACCCCCTCAACGGCCCGATCGGGGTGGCCGGCGCCGAGCCGGGGGACACCCTGGGGGTGGAGATCCTGGACATCCACACACAGGGCTGGGGCTGGACCGCGGTCCTGCCCGGCCTCGGTCTGCTCAGCGACGACTTCACCGATCCCTACCTGCGGGTGTTTGACATCACCAACGGCAGGTTCGCCTTCATGCGCGACGACGTGGCGATCCCGCTGGCGCCGTTCTTCGGGACCATGGGCGTGTGCCCCGAGGGCGCGAGCGAGCAGTCGGTGATGCCACCGGGGACGTTCGGGGGCAACATGGACATCCGCCAGCTCGTCGCCGGCTCCACGCTGTACCTCCCGGTGCAGGTGGACCAGGCCAAGTTCTCGTGCGGCGACGCCCACGGCTGCCAGGGCGACGGCGAGGTGTGCGTCACCGGCCTGGAGGCGCCGATGTTCGCCTCCCTGCGCCTCACCCTGCACAAGGGCAGGTCGATTCCCAGCCCCCAGTACCGCACCCCGGCCCCGCTCACCCCGCACGTGGACTCGGCGCCGTTCTATGCGACGACCGGGGTCAACGCGGACCTGTTCAAGGCCTCGCAGGACGCGGTCCGGGCCATGGTCGACCACATCAACCAGACCTATGACCTCAGCCCGGTCGACGCCTATCTGCTCTGCAGCCTCGCCGTCGACCTCAAGATCTCGGAGATCGTCGACGCTGGTCAGTACATCGTCAGCGCGCTGCTACCCGAGGCGGTCTTCACCGGCTGAGGACGCGTCTGGGGTCGTGGGTGGCGCTACTCCGTGCTCACGGAGCATCGCCAGCAGCACCGGCGGCCACTGGCGCAGCCGCCGCAGCTGCGAGGTGGCCGGAGTGACCATGAACCGCGCGAACCGTCCCTCGGGCACCACCAGCTCCGCTTCGGGCTCGAGCTGGGCGCCATAGCGGCTCACCAGCTCCGCGCCGCGGCCGCGCTTGCCCCACTGGGGCAGCGGCCCGACGATGTAGCGGACGGTCCCGTCGGCCGCGTGGAGCTCCACCTGGGTGGGGCTCACGATATCGGCGCGCAACGTCGATCCGTCGGCATCGAGCACCGCCTCGCCTCCCGCATCCATCAGGCGCACGCGCGTGCCCTCCAGGACGAGCGCGGCGAACTGCCGGGTCGGCGAGCGGCGGCGCTCTGACCATGCCACCAGAACCGCCTGATGCTCGGGGCCGCCGGGCCCGCCGCCGGTCGCGTCCTCTCCCACGTCGCGGATCATATTCCCGCGATCGCACGGGCCTCTCCGCCCAGACGGAGCGGCTGAGGGCTCCGGGCCGGCCTGAGCCGGTGTCTACACTGGCCCGATGCGGACCCTTGCGCAACGAGTACCGGTCGCCACCGGTCGCTGAGGACCCGCGCTCGCGACGCGGGTGAGCCGGTGGCAGTTGGTGTGGCCACTCGACGTTGCTCAGAAGGAGTCCCATGTCGTATTCGCCCAACCCATCCGCAGGCACCGGCCGTCTGCGCGGCGCCACCAGCTCACCCGTTCGCGACATCCTCGCGCTGACCGAGCGTCCCGGCGTCGTGTCGTTCGCCGGCGGCCTGCCGGCGCCCGATCTGTTTGATCGCGCCGGCCTGCAGGCGGCGTTCACCGCGGTCCTGGCCGAGGACTCGGGAGCGCGCGTATTGCAGTACTCCACCACCGAGGGCGACCCGGCCCTCCGCGGGCTCGTCGCACAGCGGCTGACCGAGCGCGGGCTGCCCACCGCCGCCGACGACCTGCTCATCACCTCGGGCTCCCAGCAGGCGCTCACCCTGGTCGCCACCGTCCTGTTGGAGCCGGGCGACCGCGTGCTCGTCGAGGAGCCGTCTTACCTCGCCGCGCTGCAGTGCTTCGCCCTGGCCGGGGCCACCGCGATCCCGGTGCCGTGCGACGACGGGGGTCTGGATCCCGACGCGCTTGACGCGCTCATCGCGCAGCACCGGCCGACCCTGCTCTACACCGTCCCCACCTTCCACAACCCCACCGGACGCACGCTGTCTGAGGAGCGCCGCGTCGCGCTGGCCGAGGTGGCCGCCCGCACCGGCCTGTGGATCGTGGAGGACGACCCATACGGCGAGCTGCGCTACAGCGGCACGCCGCTTCCCGCGGTGGCGTCACTCTCGCCGGCTCAAGACCGGACGCTCGCCATCTCCACCCTGTCCAAGATCGCCGCCCCCGGGCTGCGGATCGGCTGGATCCGGGCGCCGCGGCCGCTCCTGCGATCGCTGACGATCGCCAAGCAGGCCGCTGACCTTCACTCGTCGACCGTCGACCAGGCCGCGGCGGCCCGCTGGCTGGCCACCACCGACCTGACCGCCCACATCGAACGCCTGCGCGCCGAGTACGGCACCCGGCGCGACGCGCTGCTGGCGGGGCTCGGCGCCGCGCTGCCGCCCGGCTCCACCCACAACCACCCGGACGGGGGCATGTTCGTGTGGGCGCGCCTGCCCGACGGCTGGGACGCGGGGGCTCTGTTGCCGCGCGCGCTGGACCACGATGTCGCGTACGTGCCCGGCGCACCGTTCTTCTCCGGCCCGCCCGACGTCGCCACGCTGCGGCTGTCCTTCACCGCTCATCGTCCCGACGAGATCGCTCTGGGGCTCGAGCGCCTGGCGCGGGCGCTGGCCACCTCGGGCGCGCCCGCCGCCGTCTAGGTGGCCATCTCGTCCTCGACGTAGACGCGGACGATCTCGTCGAAGTCCCGCTCGGCGACGAAGCCGAGCGCCGTCGCGCGGCGGGCGTCGAAGGCGCGGGGCCAGCCGTCCACCATCCGGGCGATGGTCGGGTCGGGCTGATCGCGGATGAGGGCGACGGCGTCGTCACCGGCCACCCGCCGCAGCGCCTCGATCTCCTCGCCCACGGTGGCCGAGAGGCCCGGCATCGTCAGCGAGCGGCGCAATCCGAGCGCCGCCGTGTCCATCGTCGCCGCGTGCACCAGGAACCCCACCGCTGCCCGCGGCGAGGCGAACCAGTGGCGCACCTCGGTCGAGACGGGCAGGACGGCGGGACGGCCGTGGAGCGGCTCGCGGATGATGTTGGAGAAGAACCCCGACGCGGCGAGGTTGGGCGCGCCCGGCCGCACGCAGATCGTGGGCAGGCGCAGGCCGACGCCGTCGATGAAGCCCCGCCGGGTGTAATCGGCCAGCAGGAGCTCGGCGATCGCCTTCTGAGTGCCGTAGCTGGTGGCCGGGGCGCTGAGGTGATCATCGGCGATGACGTCGGGCACGGGCGGCCCGAAGATCGCAATCGACGAGCTGAAGACCAGGCGAGGCGCGTACCCCGGGCCGGCCAGGCGGATCGCCTCCAGCAACTGGCGGGTGGCGTCGAGGTTGACGCGGTAGCCCTTCTCAAAGTCACTCTCCGCCTCACCGGAGACGACCGCGGCCAGGTCGATGATCACGTCGGGCCGGCCGGCGAGGAGCCTCCCGGCCACACCGGGCTGCGTCATGTCGGCCACGGCGATCTGCTTCTGCGCCTTGCTCGCCGGCAGCGAGGGCGCCGGCACGACATCGGCGAGCCGCAACCACGAGATCGCCTCGCCGCCCAGCGACCCGTCGCGCAGCAGCCGCTCGCCGAGCTTTCGCCCCAGCATGCCCGCCGCACCGATGATCAGGATGCGCATCGTCAACAATGACAGCAGGCCCGGCCCCATTAGTGTCGCCCCGAAGGAGTTAGCGCATGGCTATGGACTGCACCTATCGCTTGCGGATCCCGCACCAATCCGGGCAGCTGGCGAAGGTGGCCACGTGCATCGCTGAACATCGCGGGCTGATCGGCGACGTCACGACGATCGCCGTCGCGCGCAGCGAGGCACTGCGCGAGATCACGGTCGAGCTGCGCGACAAGGAGCACGCCGAGGAGCTGGCAATCGGTCTGGGGGCGCTGGCGGGGGTGTCGGTGGTGTGGTTTCACGACCGCGCCTTCATCGCCCACGACGGCGGCAAGCTGGAGATCTCCGGGCGCCGGGAGATCCGCACCAACCAGGACGTCCGCGACGTCTACACCCCGGGCGTGGCCCGCGTGTGCGAGGCGATCGCGGAGTTCCCCCAACTCGCCGGGCGCTTCACCATGATCGGGCGCAGCGTCGCCATCTGCACCAACGGGACCCGCGTGCTGGGGCTGGGCGACATCGGCCCCGTGCCGAGCATGCCGGTGATGGAGGGCAAGGCGCTGTTCTACGCGCAGCTGGTCGGGGTCAGCGCGATGCCGATCCTGATCAACACCAAGGACGTCGACGAGTTCGTCGACACGGTCATCCGCGTCGCCCCCGGGTTCGGTGGGATCCACCTCGAGGACATCTCCGCGCCCGAGTGCTTCGAGATCGAGCGCCGGCTCATCGACGCCCTACCCCAACCCGTGATGCACGACGACGTCCACGGCACCGCCGTGGTCACCATGGCCGCCGCGATCGCCGCCTGCCGTCAGGTGGATATGCGCCTCGACGAGGCCGTCGTGGGGCAGATCGGGTTGGGGGCGGCCGGGTACGGGATCGCGTCCCTCATCCACGACGCCGGGGTCAAGCGGGTCATCGCCACCGACCCCAGCCCGTGGGCACAGGACCAGGCACGCGCCCACGGGATCGAGATCGCCGACCTGCCCACGGTCATGCGCGAGGCCGACGTGGTGGTGGCCACCACCGGGCGCCCCGGCCTCATCACCCCAGACCTCGTCCGCCCCGGCCAGGTCATCCTGGCTCTCACCAACCCGGCGCCGGAGATCGAGCCCGATGTGGCGCTCGCCGCCGGCGCCGCCTTTGCCGCCGATGGCACCAGCGTCAACAACGTGCTCGGCTACCCCGGCATCTTCCGCGGAGCCCTGCTGGCGGGCGCGCGCGTGATCAACATCAGCATGAAGCGCGCCGCCGCGTGGGCCCTGGCGGGCCTCACCGTCGAGTCAGAGCTCGTCCCCGACGTGCTGGACCGCCACGTGCACGAGACGGTGGCCCAGGCGGTCCGCCAGGCCGCCGTGGACAGCGGCGTCGCCGATCCGGGCCGGATCGGCCCCGAGCTGTGACCAGCGCCAACCCCGTCAGCCGTCTCACGTGATGTTCCCGGTATTTGGAAGAATTTGTGATTGTCCGGGGATTGACTTGTGACCTTGCCTACACATAGGGTTCCAGTTGGGCGTAGGTGCCTGACAAAGCGAAGAGCGAGCCAGGAGATGTAAGGTTCGCCACACGGCAGGGCCGCTCTCCGGAGCGACTTTATCCCACGTGTTCTCCGGGTCACACCTACGCCCATTTTTTGTGCACTGGCACAGATGAAATCGTAGTGTCAGGCTTCCTGCGCGACTCGTCACTGAGCCGCCCCACCCTCTCCGAAGCGATCGCCGCCGGCGACATGGTGCTGGCGCCCGGCTGCTATGACCCTCTCGGCGCGCGACTGATCGAGGAGGCCGGGTTCGGCGCGGCGTACATGACCGGCTTTGGCACCTCCGCGGGTCGCCTGGGCCGGGCCGATGTCGGCCTGCTCACCCTGACCGAGATGGTTGACAACGCCCGGCGCATCGCCCAGGCGGTCGGCGTGCCCGTGATCGCCGATGCCGACACCGGATACGGCAACGCGCTCAACGTCATCCGCACCGTGCACGAGTACGAGGCGGCCGGCGTCGCTGCCATCCACATCGAGGACCAGGTCACGCCCAAGAAGTGCGGGCATCTGGAGGGCAAGGAGGTCATCGACGCCGGCGAGATGGCGGCCAAAGTGGCCGCGGCCGTCGCCGCGCGCGAGCGCCCGGACTTCCTCATCATCGCTCGCACCGACGCGCGCGCGGTCGAGGGCCTGGAGGCGGCGCTTGTCCGGGCCCGCCGCTACCGCGACGCAGGCGCCGACATGCTCTTCGTCGAGGCACCGCAGTCCATCGACGAGATCAAGGCGATCGCCGAGCGCCTCGCCGACGTGCCCCTCCTGTTCAACTACGCCGAGGGCGGCAGGACACCGGCGGTCACCCACGCCTTCCTGCGCGAGTTGGGCTTTCGCCTGGTCATCTTCCCGCTCAGCACGCTGCTGGCGGCAACCGCGGCGATGCGATCGGCGCTGGCCCAGATCAAGAGCGGCGGAAGCCCGATCGACCTTCTGCCCTCGATGCTCGGTTTCGAGGCATTCCTGGACTTCATCGGCATCGGCGAGATCCGCGCCTTGGAGGAGCGCTTCGCCGACCATGACAACCCCACGAGGAAAGGGAAGCGCGATGAGTGACGTTTTCGAGAAGGCAAGCGTGAGCAGCGATCTGGCCCATCGGATCATCGCCGCGGCCGAGGCCAAGGCGACCGAGATCGGCGTCCCCATGGACATCGCCGTCTGTGACGAATCGGGGGTGCTGAAGGCCTTCAGCCGCATGGACGGCGCCGCGCTGCTCAGCATCCAGATCGCGCAGGACAAGGCCTACACCGCGGTCGGGTTCGGCATGCCCACCGACGGCTGGCACGAGTTCATCAAGGACGATCCGCCGCTGGCGGCCGGCGCCGTGGGCGGCATCGACCGCCTCGTCATCTTCGGCGGTGGCTTCCCGATCACCGTCGGCGACAAGGTGGTGGGCGCCATCGGGGTCAGCGGCGGCCACTACACCCAGGACATGGAGGTGGCCCAGGCGGGACTGGCCGTCGTGGGCTAAGCGGCGACGGCCGCGTCCGCTGGGCGAAAGCCCGAACAGAGCAGCCGCATCCAGTCGATCCGGCCCGCGCGCTCGGTGTAGTAGGCGTGCTGCTCGATGACGAACCGATCCCGCCGCTTCTCTCCGGCGAAGCGGTAGGTGACACCGTGGCGGTCGCCGATGACGTCGGTGCGGACCCCCAGCACGTCATCGACGATCGTCGCATCGTCAAACCAGCCGCGCAGGATGCCCAGCGTCTCCCCGGCGCTCTGAGCCTCCCACACGCGTCGCGGGGTCAGCGCGCGGAACTCGACGTCCTGGCAGAGGACCTCGCTCACCTGAGCGAAGTCGCCTCGCGCCAGCGCGTGGGCGAAGGCCGGGCCCAGGAGCTCGGCACGCGGCCCGCTAGTAGCTGAAGATGTCGGTGTCATCGTCGCCCATCCATTCGAGCATGGGGGTGGCGCCGGCGAGCGTCGCATGGGTGACAAGGTCGGCCTCATCGAGCCGGCGGGCGTTGAAGCAGATGGGGCACACCAGCAGTTCGCCGCCGCCCTCGGCGTATTGCTCGAACAGTCGCGCCAGCGACGGGCATCCGTCGCAGGCCACCGCCTCGGCGTGCCCGGGCAGGGCCAGGCGCACCGCCTCCTTGGTCAGGAACATCGCCACCTTTCGCCCCTTCTGCACGCCGGCACCGCCCACCAGGAAGGCCACCGTCACACGCTCGGCGTCCTCGAGCCCGGTAGCCAGGTTGACCAGCATCTTCGTCGCCATAAGTGCCTCCTCAACAGTCGTTGCGCAGCACCCTAGAGGCACGGCGGCGGCGCGTCATGGGGCGTTTGCCCGATCTTTGGCCTCCGGGGGCTGCCCCTCTGGTGCTACTCGCTCCCCATCAGGCCGTGCTTCATGGCATAGAGACTGGCCCGCGCGCGATTGGACACGCCGAGCTTGACGTAGATGTGCCCCACGTGCGCACCCGCAGTCTTGCGTGAGATGACCAGCTCCTGGGCGATCTCCTTATACGACAGTCCGCGCACGAGCAGGCGGAGCACCTCGACCTCGCGCGGCGTCAGGCCGGCGGGCAAGTTGCGTCGGCGCTTGACCGCGTGCCCGCCGGCGCGCAGGACGGCGTCGACGCAGTCGGCGTCGAACAACGACCGGCTCACTCCGTCGCGCAGCTCGGCGGCCGCGCGGTCGGCTGTGAGAGCGGGGCGGTGCGGGCGCGCCTCGGTCATCGCGCGGTAGGCGTCGGCGGCGGCGAGCAGCTTGCCCGGCACGGTCATCGCGCTGCCCGTCAACCCACGGGGATAGCCCGAGCCGTCGAGGCGCTCATGATGCTGGAGGGCGATCGCGCCCAGCGGAGCCAAGCCCGCCGACGATGCCAGCATCCGCTCGGTCAGATAGGGGTGCAGGCGCACCCGCTCGAGCTCGGGCGTGGTGAGCGGCCCGCGCTTGTCCCAGATCGCATTTGACACTCCCAGCCGCCCCAGGTCGTGGAGCAGCCCGGCCCGTCGTACCAGGACGATGTCGGCGGCGGACAGCCCCAGGCCCCGCGCCGCCTGCGCCGCCAGCTCGGCGACGCCTCGCGAATGGCCGATCGTCCAGGGCGACTTGATGTCGACGAAATCGCCAATCGCCTCGAGCGACGCGTCGAGCTGCTCCTCCGTGAGCACCACGGCCAGCGCCGGCTCGGCGGCGATCACCGCGTCCCAGTTCGTCGCCGCGTCGAGCGCTGAGAACAGCGCGGGCGCCTCGGCGCAGAAGAGCGTCACCAGGCCGGGGTCGAATTGGGTGCCGCTGCGCTCCCGCGCCACCGCCACCGCTGCCTCGATCCCGCCCGCCCGGTGAAAGACCTCGACGACGTCAGCGAGGTTGACCAGTCGCGCGGCGAGATGGATCTGGGCGCCCCGCGCCTCGGCGGGCGCGCCCTTGCCGTCCCAGCGCTCGAAGGTCTGATACAGGCTGTCGCGCACGTCGTCGCCGAGGGCGAGCCGGGCCGCGAGCTCGTTGGTCGCCACCCAGTGGTTCTCCACCATGTCGCGCACCGCGCGTCGCCCGTCCCCCAGAAAGGCAAGCCCCGTGCGAGCGCGGTGGACCAGCGGCCGGCTCGACCCGAGATGGCCCACGACGAAGGAGCCCGCCGCCAGCGGCCGCCCCATGTCGACCTTCCGCGAGTCGCCCTTGAACACCGTGTCATCCCCGAACCACTTGGCCTGCTCGTAGGCGTCGACGTGGCAGCCCACCCAGGCCAGCAGCCCCACGTAGTAGACGACGACACGCTCGGACTCGTCCAGGCCGAGGCGCTCGGCGAGGCGCAGCGCGATCAGCGACTGGCGGAGCACGTGCTCCATCGGCTGGGCCATGCCCAGATCGGTCCCGAGCGACAGAGTCGCTACCAGCTCCGCGAGCCGGACCTTCGTCCCGGCGGCCGTACTCACGGGCGCAGTCTATTAATCGCGGCGCGATCGAGCCAGCGTGCGTCTTGCTGTCACCATGGGCCCATGTCCCGCGAAGCCGAGATCTCGGTGATGCTGATCGTCCCGGAGGGCGACGCTGCCGTGGCCTGGTATCGCGAGGCGCTCGGCGCCGAGGTGATGTGGGACCTGGGCGGCGTCGCCGGTCTCCGGGTGGCCGGGGCCCCCTTCTTCCTGCACGAAGCCAATCCGAAGAACCCAGACGAGGACAGCCCCGGCGAGATCGGCCAGACCAGCGTGCGCATCGAGCTGTTCATCGACGATCCGGATGCGTTCATCGAGCGCGCCGTGGCCGCCGGCGCGCGCCGTGGCTCACCGGTCACCGCCCGCGAGACCCCGTGGGGAACCCATCGGCAGGGCGGCTTCACCGACCCGTTCGGCCACCGATGGTCGGTCGGGGACGCCTCGCCTCTGAGCGCCCGCACGCGTTGACCGGCCCGGGGGCAGCGCTACAGAAACGCCGGTCGCTGTCACGATGTGGCGCCAGACGGGTACCCAGCACGCGATGAGTGAGATCGGAGACCGCACCGGCTCGGCGATGGGCGACCACTTTGGCCCGCCCACCGAAGAGCATCGCCTCATCCCCGAGATCACCTATGACGAGCACCTGTACCCGGCGCGGCCGCGCCGCCTGCGCCCGTCCGCGCGCCGGGTGCTGCGCGACATCATCCGCTCCGGCCTCTCCGGCGCGACCGACGGGAGCAACGACTCCTACGTCAAATGGCTGGTGGAGCAGTCGATGCTCCACGACGCTCAGGCGCTGGCCACGCAGCTCTCGGGCCAGGGCAGCATGTGGCAGAACCCGTTCGCCGACCCCGATTCCCGGGCCGCGGTCGAGCGCGCAGCGGTGTGGTTCACCGCGTACCCGCTCTCCTTCCTCACCCGCAGCGGCGAGTCGTTTCTGTCGGGGCTGGCCGACCCTGAGCTGTGGCAGTCGTTTCAGGAGATCGGCATCGAGGCCGTCCACACCGGCCCGGTGAAGCTGGCCGGCGGCATCAACGGCTGGAGTCCCACCGGTTCGGTGGACGGCCACTTTGACCGGATCAGCATGCAGGTCGACCCGATGTTCGGAACCGAGGACCAATTCCGCGCCCTGTGCGTCGTCGCCGGAGAGCACGACGGGACGGTCATCGACGACATCGTGCCCGGGCACACGGGCAAGGGCGCGGACTTCCGCCTGGCCGAGATGGGCTACCAGGACTACCCCGGCATCTACCACATGGTCTCCGTCGACCCCCAGGACTGGCACATGCTGCCCGACGTCCCCGAGGGCCGCGACTACGCCAACCTCGACGTCGAGTCCGAGGCCAAGTTGCAGGCGGCCGGCTACATCGTCGGCAAGCTGCAGCGCGTCATCTTCTACGAGCCCGGGGTCAAGGAGACCAACTGGTCGGCGACCCGGGTGGTCAAGGGCGTCGATGGCATCGAGCGCCGCTGGGTATACCTGCACTACTTCAAGGCCGGCCAGCCGTCGATCAACTGGCTGGACCCGTCGTTCGCCGGGATGCGGCTGGTCATCGGCGACGCGCTGCACTCGCTGGCCGACCTCGGCTCCGGAGCGCTGCGGTTGGACGCCAACGGGTTCCTCGGCGTCGAGAAGAGCGCGGAGGATCGCCCAGGATGGTCTGAGGGCCATCCCCTCTCCGAGGCGGCCAACCAGCTCATCTCGAGCATGATCCGCAAGATGGGCGGCTTCTCCTTCCAGGAGCTCAACCTGACCATGGATGACATCAAGACCATGGCGGCGTCAGGCGCCGACCTTTCCTACGACTTCGTCAACCGCCCCGCCTACCATCACGCCCTGGCCATGGCCGACACCGAGTTCCTGCGCCTGACCATGAACCAGGCGTTGGAGCTGGGCATCGACTCAGCGTCGCTGGTGCATGCGCTGCAGAACCACGACGAGCTCACCCACGAGCTGGTCCACTTCGCCACCCGCCACCGCGACGACGTCTTCACCTACGCCGGCCAGGAGCTCACCGGCGGCGAGCTGGCCATCCGCATCCGCGGCGAGCTCAGCGCGGCGCTCACCGGACCCGACAAGCGCTACAACCGCCCGTTCACCACCAACGGGATCGCCTGCACGACCGCGTCGGCGATCAGCGCGATCCTCGCCATCCCCGACCCGGGCACCATGTCCGACGAGGACGTCGAGCGCGTCAAGCGCATGCACCTGCTGCTGGCCATGTACAACGCCTTCCAGCCGGGCGTCTTCGCCCTCTCGGGCTGGGACCTGACGGGGATGCTGACCATCGACGCCAGCCAGGTGGCCGACCTCATCTCCGACGGGGACACCCGCTGGATCAACCGCGGCGCGCACGACCTGATGGGCGTCAATCCCCGCCAGGAGCGTTCCGAGGGCGGGCTGCCGCGCGCCCGGAGCCTCTACGGCACCCTGCCTGAGCAGCTCGCTGACCGCTCGTCGTTCGCGCGGCGGCTGCGGCGCATCATCCGGATCCGCCGCCGCTACCGCATCCCCATGGCCACGCAGATCGACATCCCGGGCGTGTCGCACCGCTCGCTGCTCGTGATGGTGCACCGCCTGGAGAACGCCGACCTCCAGGTGACCGTACTCAACTTCGGGCCCGAGCCGGTGACCGGCACGATCCGCTCCGAGCACCTGCCACCGACGGCCAAGGTGCTGGATCTGTTCCGCGCCCAGCAGATCGCGGTGGTCGACGACCTGTGCAGCTTCAGCCTCGAGCTTGACGGCTATCAGGGCGTGCCGCTGCTGCTGCCGGCGCCGGCCGAGCCGCCCCCGGTGGCCCAACCGCCCTCGCTGCGCGGCTGACGCGGGACTGGATTCACCGTCGCCTGAGGTATACGCTCCTGGCGCGACCGCTGACCAGGAGCGATCGAAAGGAGGGAGGACAACCGGGCTCATCGGCCGCGTCATGCCGCGCCGCGCACAGGCGCGAGCCCTGCGAGGACTCATCGGAACCGTGCCGGCGAGAGCTCTGAGCCGTATCGCGGAGCGGCCCCATCGCACAGAGGAGTCACATGATGTCCATACGTCGTGTCGCCCTGACAATGGCGCTTGCCGGCGTCGTCGGGGCCGTATGCGTGTTGTTGCTGTCCCAAGCGCCGGCCAACGCGCGCCGGCCATTGAGCTACGGCCGGCTCAACAAGATCCAACGACGGATCATCTCTGAAACCCTGGCCACGGCGCTCAATCCGGCATCGGCCGGACAGGGGCGCCGGCCGCACATCGCCCCCGGTGGCGGAGATCCGGACCAGGGTGCCGGGCCCGATGGCGCCCCGTTTACCCCGCCGAAGTCGTTCGCGTCGGCGCAGGGTGGCGCCGGCGCCATAGGCAACTTCTTCCCTGGCGGCCAGGGCCAGTGCTCGACGCGCCTGGGCTCCGACGTGAAGGTCAACCAGAACTGCCTCAACCTGACCGACGCCAGCCTCCAGGGCCGTGGCCAGGCCAACAACGAGGAGTCGATCAGCCAGAACCCGATGGACACCGGCAACCTCGTCGCCAGTGACAACAACTACGTCCGCGGCGACGGGACCTGTGGCGCCCACTTCTCCACCGATGGTGGCCGCACGTGGGCCGACTCGACGGTGCCCAACAACTTCACCACCGGCCCCGGCACGTTCGCCCGCGAGTACTGGCAGGCGGGCGGCGACACGTCCGTCGCCTGGGACACGCGTGGCAACGCATACATGAGCTGTCAGCTGTTCAACCGCGGCACGGCCGCCTCGCCCAACCCGGACGAGTCCAGCGCGTTCACGATCTTCCGCTCCACGCAGAACGACGGTGCGTCCTGGAACTTCCCGGGGCGGTACACGACGGTGTTCTTCGACACCGCGGGTACCAGCGGCGTGCTCGAGGACAAGGCGTTGATGACGGCCGACGACAACGTCAAGAGCCCGTTCCGTGACCGGATCTACGTGACCTGGACGGAGTTCGCCGCCGACGGCTCCGCGTACATCTATGAGGTGCACTCGTCGGACTTCGGCGAAACCTTCTCGAACCGCGTGCTGGTGAGTAAGACCAGCCCGCTGTGCACGAACACCTTCGGCTTTGGCACCGCCCAGGGGACGTGCAACGAGAATCAGTTCTCGGACCCCTTCGTCGGACCAGACGGCGCGTTGTACGTCGCCTACAACAACTTCAACGACCAGGCGACCTCCGGGACCAACAACAACTTCCAGGTCCTGCTGTCCAAGTCCACCGACGGGGGTCAGACGTTCTCCTCGCCGGTGAGTGTCTCCAACTATTACGACCTCCCCGACTGTGACACCTACCAGGGCGATGGCGCCGACCCGGGCCGGGCCTGCGTGCCCGAGAAGGGGTCGTCGACGATCTCGGACTTCCGAGCCACCAACTACCCCTCGGGTCAGGTTGATCCGCGTGACCCCAGCAAGGTGACCGTGGCCTTCGGGTCCTACATCAACCCCGAGTCCAACGAGAGCAACGGCTGCACGCCGACCGGTTTCTCCGACGCGGGCAACCCGACCTACAACGGCGTGAAGACCGCGGGTGGGTGCGCCAACAAGGTCATGTTGGCCGTCTCCAGAAACGGCGCCACGTCGTTCGCGACCCCGAGCGACCCGCGCCACGGCGTGGTGGTGACGCAATCGCCCGCCCAGGCGAAGACCGATCAGTTCTGGCAGTGGAGCGCGTTCACCAACAGCGGCCAGCTCGCGGTGGACTACTACGACCGCCAGTACGGCAATGATGAGACCAACGGCTCCTCGGACTTCAGCCTGTCCGGGAGCTCTGATCTCGCCCACTTCGGGCAGGTGCGTGTGACCAGCAGCTCGATGCCCGCGCCGACGGAGTTCGAGGGTCCCGCCGGTGGGCAGTTCTATGGCGATTACATCGGGCTGGCCGCGCTGGACAAGGCGCACCCGATCTGGTCTGACACGCGCTCGCAGGATGTTTTCGAGTGCCCGGGCACCGGTGCCCCCGGTAAGCCGCCGACCCTGTGCGGCGCTACGGAGACCAACGGAGAGACCGCCAACGACGAGGACTCGTTCACCGCGACGATGAACGTGCCCAACGGCAACGGCCACTGATGCAACGGACGGTGGGCCCGGGCACCGCGCCCGGGCCCATCGCGCCTGCGCTACGGTGTCCACTGAAGAGGTGATGTCCATGCAGACCCCGCCGGTCCCATTCCCCCACCGGGCCGTGCTCGTCTTCACAACGCTGGTACTGCTTGCCGCCGGCGCGCTGGTCGTGACCACCGTGTCCGGTGCTCGCGCCAAGCCGGCCGCCCACGTGACGCTGGTCAAAGGCAACCCGGTGACCGTCTCGGGTCGAGGCTTCCGGCCCCGCATTCGGGTCCACCTGGTGCTCATGAGTCCGGGCACGATGACCCGCAGTCCCCGTGCCACCGGCGACGGGACGTTCACGGTCACCTTCCCCACGAAGCTCGACCGCTGCAGTGGCTGGTCGTTGACCGCGTCTCAGCCCGGCCGCACGCTGGTGACGTTGCGCAGCCCCGCTCAGCCTGAGTGCGCGCCGATGGGCGCCCCCTAGGCGGACGCCCCCGCCCGGGTCGCCAGCCGGGTCACCGGCCCGGTCGGTCAGCCGCAGAACCCGGCGCGGTCCTCGGTGACGGCGACGACGCCGAGCAGCCGCCCGTCCCGGTCGACGACCGGCACGCGCAGAACGCCGCCGGCGACGGCGAGCTCGTGGCCGCGACTGGCCGGCGCCTCGGGCGCGATGGTCGGGCCCGGGCGGGCCACGTCGGCCGCTGCCCGGCCGGCCTCCAGCGGCTCGGCGACGTCCTGGCGGGTGAGCGAACCCAGGTACCGGTCGCCGGCGGCCAGGAACGCCATCTTGCGGTGCGCGCTGGTGGCAAACCAGTGGCGGACGTCATCGATCGTCGCCGTCGCGGGGAGGGCCTCGAAATGGCTGTGCAGGACGTCGGCGCAGGCCAGATGTCCTGTGGTCTCGAGCGGGGTCCGCGCCATCAGCTCTCGACCATAAGCCTAGAGCTGCGCGAGCGCCGCGACCTGGGTGGGGCCGATGCCGCAGCAGCCACCGATCATGCTCACCCCCGCGGCGCGCCACCCCCGCGCGAGCTGGGCGAACTGCTCAGCGGGCAGATCCACGAACTGCCAGCTCGGGCGCTGCCACACGCCGCGGTGCGGATACACGCCGACCGGCCCCTCCCACGTCTCGCCCACCAGTCCCAGCACCTCCTCGACGTCATACACGTCGGTATGCATCACGCACACGGCGTCGAACGCATCGCCCTGGGCCAGCCCCGCGACCTGGCGAAGCTCGACCGTGATGCTCGGCGCAGCGGACTCGGCCGGGTGTAGCTCGTCACCGTGCATGCTCAGCCCCAGCCACAAGGGGAGCCCGGATGCAAGCGCCGCCTCGACGGCGGGCTCGGCGTAGCGCGGGTGATCCACCATCTCCAAGGCGATGAGGTCAACGCCCTCCTCGACCAGCACCTCGATCTGCCGGGCGTAGCCGTCACGCAGCACGCGCTGCTCGCCGGCGGCCACGGCCGTGGCGGGGTCGTGGCCGGTCTCCGGGGCTCCGAGCTCAGTGACCGAGACGCTGCCGGCGATGACGATCGGGCGCTCGGCGGCGAGCGCCGCCTCGCGAGCGGCCTTCACGGCGTTGCGGTTGGCCAGCTCAAAGTGCTCGGCGGCGCCGGCTCGCTGCATGGGCCCGGTACCCGACATGAAGGTGTTGGTGATGAGGACGTCGGCGCCGGCGGCGACGTAGTCCTCGTGCACGCGCCGCACCAGCACGGGATCGCTGAGGTTGACCAGCCCGCTCCACGCCTCGTGGTCCATCGTCGCCCCCTGAGCCTCGAGCTCGGAGCCCATGCCGCCGTCGATGACCACCAGCCGGCCGTCGCGGCGCAGGTTGCGGAGGTGGTCGAGCGGGGTGGTCATAGGCGGGTGCGGGACACCGAGCTTACGCAACGGCGCCGGTACTGACCCGAGCGGCGGGGGCCTCGGCTATGGGCTAGACCGTTGGGAACCCGATGAGTTCCGGCCCGTGCGGCAGTCTGTAGGGCATGACTCAAACCGACGCGCATTTCTCCATCTCCCTGGACGGCTTCATGGCCGGACCGGACCAGGACCGCGACAGCCCGTTGGGCGTCCGCGGCCTCGAGTTGCATCGCTGGCACTTCGCCGACGACATGACCGCCGCCGACACGGCCCAGGTCGAGGACCTGCTCAGGCCACGGGGTGCCTTCGTGATGGGCCGCAACATGTACGGGCCGATCCGCGGCGAGTGGGACGAGGAGTGGCGGGGC
>DASXCN010000339.1:0-4678 GCA_036491155.1 Solirubrobacteraceae bacterium
CCATCGCGACCAAGGCCAGCAAGGCCGCGTTGAGCTCGTATGCCGGCGGCGTCGTGGACCGGGTGGTGCGCTTGAGCAACGGCGAGTACGAGGTTCACTACATCGGCGTCAACTGGCCCCATCACATCTTTGTGACTAGCGACTACAAGGTGGTCGGTGCCAACGATTAAACGGCGTCGCGATGGCGTCGGGTCCGGGCTGGCCGCGAGTCTGCGGCCAGCCGCGTCAGTTGCGGTGAGCACTCCTCTGCCGGTTGACGGTGACCAGAGCGCGTAGCCGAGTGCCAGCGTGATCCCAAAGCGCGAGCCCTCGCCGGGCTGCGAGGTGACTGTCGCGGCTCCGTCGTCGGCTTCGGCGATCGTTTTGACGATTGCTATCCCGAGCGCCAGTCGATGGACGGTCGGGCTGATGGCCACCGTCGCGTCTCGATGATCAGACAGTCGAGGTAGGCGCTGTCCGCCTGGCCTGCCGGGCTTACCAGCGGCAGGTGCGTCACAACGACGTTTTCGTCGTCCTCCGATGAGCCCGCCCGGTATTACAGCGCTCCCGGCGTACCTGCCCAGAGAAAGCATCACTCCAATGTGCCCGTCATCCCCGCTCAAGCCACGCCTTGCGATACGCCACTCGCCGTTTTGCCAATGCATCAGGCGCGCCGTGTTGATGCGTCTGCTCGAGGTCGACGGTCTTCCGGCTGCTCGCTGTCTTTTCGGGCGGAACGGTGGGTTCGGGATCAGGCGGCGGGGAGGGCGCTGGCGTCACCGGTTGGCTGCTGACGCCGGGGATCGGTCGCGCCGGACCGACGGCATCGGTTCGGGCGCGCTCATCGTCCCAGCTCCTTGAGGATGTGGTGGGCGAGCTGCCATTAGGCATTGCTGTCGAGCAGATGCGGGGCCGCGTAGGCGTCGTCAAGCTCGCCGGGTCGCAGCAAGCTCTTCGCGAGCGCCTCCCACGTGGCGTGGACGAGCACATGCAGCTGAAGGCTTGCTCACGCCATGCGCAGCCTGTCGCGGTCGCTCATCGCGACCGGTCGCGCGACCCGGGAGAGTTCGGCAGCCATGCTGCGCGGGATCCGGAACTGATTGCGGTCGGGCGAAGGACGGGTCGGCGAATGAGGCCTAAGTTGGCCTAAGTTGACCCGGGTCGCGAGCTCTCTGTACCGGCCCGAGAACGCTTGAACTCCAAGCCAGCGCTGGGAATGAACCGTATTTGACGGAGAGGGGGGGATTCGAACCCCCGAAGGACCGAAAGGCCCTTACCGGTTTTCGAGACCGGCGCATTCAACCGCTCTGCCACCTCTCCGGGGGTGCGGCGGACAACAAGTTAGAGCACTCCGCTCGGACCCGGCGGCTGATGCGTTGCGCCGCCAAACCCGGTCAGCGGTGGGAGGCGAAGAAGGCGCGCAGCAGGTCGCCGCACTCCTGCGCCAGCAGTCCCGACTCCACCTGGGGCCGGTGGTTGAGACGCGGTTCGGCCAGGACGTCGAGCACGCTGCCCGACGCTCCGGCCTTGGGGTCGGTGGTGCCGAATACCACGCGCGGCACCCGGGCCAGCACGATCGCGCCGGCGCACATGGCGCACGGCTCGAGGGTGACGTAGAGCACCGAATCGAGCACGCGCCAGCTCCCCAGGGCCTGCGCCGCTGCCCGCAGCGCGATCATCTCGGCGTGGGCGGTGGGGTCGGCGCGGATCTCGCGCTCGTTGTGCCCGGCCCCGACCACCTCGCCGTCATGAACCACGATGGCGCCTACCGGGGTGTCATCGTGCTCGATCGCCCGCGCGGCCTCGCGCAGGGCCAGGCGCATGAAGTACTCGTCGCGCGGGAAGAAGTGCGAGCCGGACATTGGCGTTCTTAGTGAGGAAGCTGTACGTTTCAGACGGGGGTCTACCGCTGTTCAATCTAGTCTTACGGCTCCACCGCTCATGCCTCGGGCGCATGCGTGGCGCGGGGATCAGGGCCGCTCAGCTCTCCCGACACCCGCTGCGCCTCGCGGTGCTCAGCTTCGCCCTGCTCGCGGCTGGGCTCGCCGGCGGCGCGGTGCGCGCCCGCGCCGCCGACTACGTGCCCAACGAGGTCATCGTCGGCTACAACGCCGCCGCCGTCGAGACGCCCGCGCTGGCCCGGCTGGGGGTGCGCTCCAGCACGCCGGCGGCCACCCCGGGCAGCCAGGTGCTGCACCTGCGGGCGGGCGAGAGCGTCCCTGCGGCGATCGCGCGCCTGCGTCGCCAGCGCGGCGTCGCCTACGCGCTTCCCGATTACATCGCCCGCGTCGCGGGCGGGTCGCCGGACGGCGGGTCCGCCCTGGCCACGCAGGCCCAGGCGGCGGGCGCGTTCTACCCCGATGACGGGGGGCGCTCCAAGCAGCCGCGCGGCTGGGAGGCGATGCAGTGGAACATGCTGCCCACCTCCGGGGTCAACGCCCCCGAGGCATGGGCCAACCTGCTCGGCGTGCACCGTGCGGGTGCCAAGGGCGTCGTCGTCGCCGTCCTGGACACCGGGGTCGCCTATCGCGACTGGAAGGAGTTCCGCCGCTCACCCGACTTCGGCCGCACCCACTTTGTCGCGCCCTACGACTTCGTGTCCAACAACCGCTTCCCGCTGGACCGCAACGGCCACGGCACCTTCGTCGCCGGCATCATCGCCGAGTCCACCAACAACGGCGTCGGCCTCACCGGTCTGGCCTACGGCGCCTCGATCATGCCCATCCGCGTGCTGGACTCAAGCGGCGAGGGCGACGAGGCCACCATCGCGCGCGGTATCCGCTATGCGGTGCAGCGCGGCGCGCAGATCATCAACCTCAGCCTCGAGTTCCTGCCCAGCCAGGTCAACTCCGGCGCGGAGATCCCGCAGATCGTCAGCGCCATCGGCTACGCGCACCGCCACGGAGTGACCGTCGTCGGCGCCGCCGGCAACGACGAGACCAACGAGATCGCCTTCCCGGCTCGCGCCGCCGGCGTCATCTCGGTCGGGGCCACCACCCGCGACCGCTGCCTGGCCGACTATTCCAACGGTGGCAGCGGCCTGGACATCGTGGCCCCCGGCGGCGGCGACGACGCGATCATCCCCGGGGAGCCCGACTGCCACCCCGAGCGCGCCCTGCCGTCCATCTACCAGCTGACCCTGACCTCGCCCCCACACTGGGACCAGTTCGGCTACCCCAAGTACTACATCGGGACCTCGATGTCCTCGCCCGAGGTGGCCGCCGCGGCGGCGCTGGTGATCGCCAGCCGGGTGATCGGGGCCCACCCGACCCCTGACCAGATCCTCAACCGCCTCGAGGAGACGGCCACCACCCTGCCGGTCGGCGGGACCAAGCCCAACGCGGACTTCGGCTATGGCCTGCTCAACGCGGGGGCCGCCACCGCGCCGATCGTCCCGGTGCCGCCCGCGCCCACGCCCACGCCGCCACCGACCACCACGCCCACGACCACGACCCCGCCGCCGACCACCACGCCGACCCCCTGACCGCCAGGCCGTCGAACGTCAGCAGCGGCCTTGGAGGGGTTGGCCGCGGAGCGCCGCCGAGGGTGTAAAAGTCGACAGACCTAGGATCGCGCCGGCGTTTGTCGCGAAATGCACCGTATAGCGCGCAAAAGTCGGCAAACCTCGGCGGCGCCCGTAGGTTTGCCGACTTTTACACCCTCCAAAGTGGCGGCAAGCCCCGCTGCCGACCCTCGATCTGGCGGCAAACCCCGCTGCCGACCCTCAATCACGTCGCACGGACGATCATCACTGAGCAGGGCGCGTGGTGCGACACCTTCTGCGGCACGGACCCCAGCAGGAACCGCGTGGCCCCGGTCATCCCCTTGTTGCCGACGATGATGAGGTCAGAGCCCTGCTCCTCGGCCACGTCGAGGATGGCGTCGGCGGCATCGCCCACGCGGGCGAACGTCTCAACCCGCGAAACCCCGGCGGCCTGCGCATCGCGCTGCGAGGCCTCCAGCAGCGCCAGCACCTCCTCGCGCAGGTTCACCTGAACGTCGGTGGGAACCTGGACACGCCCGATGCCCAACTGGCGGTCGGACACCGGTGCGTAGGCGGAGACGATGTGCAGCCGCGCGCCCAGCGCGCGGGCAAGCCTCACCGCGTGCGCCACCGCTGCCCCCGCCGCATCGGAACCGTCCGTGCCGACGAGGATCGACTCCAGCATCCGCGCCTCAGGCCAGGCGCGTGATCGCGATCACGATCCCGGCGACGACGAAGACGACGATCAGGACCTGGGTCCACAGGACGATGCGCGGCATCTGCATAGATGACCAAAGCTATCGTCTCGACCATGCCGGAGCCGGTCAGTCCCGCTCTGAAGGCGGTCAGCGACGCAGTGCTGGCGGTCGCCTCGCGGCTGTCGGTCGACGAGGTCCTCCAGCAGCTGGTCGACCGCGCGCGTGAGCTGGCGAAGGCGCGCTACGCCGCCCTGGGGATCCCCGACGGCGCCGGCGGCTTCCGGCGCTTCCTCGTCTCGGGCATGAGCGACGACCTCATCGCCTCCATGGGACCGCTGCCGCGAACGCACGGGATGCTGGGCGCGATGCTGAAGGCCGACGGCGCCTACCTCACCGATGACATCCACGCCGACCCCCGGTTTCGCGGCTGGTGGCCACGGGCGCATCCGGACATGCGCTCGTTTCTGGGCGTGCCGATCGTCGCCCCGGAGGAGGGGGTGATCGGCGCCTTCTACCT
>DASXCN010000340.1:0-6895 GCA_036491155.1 Solirubrobacteraceae bacterium
GTCACCTTCTTCGGCGACCAGCGGTCCGGCGAGCTCATCGGCCCCTCGGCGGAGCTGGCCGCCGACAAGGCCCAGTTCGGCTCCAGCCGTATCAAGCGCTGGTTCGGGCGCGACTGGTAGGCGTCACCCGGCGGCTGACTCGATGACGTCGAGCAGGCCGTCGGAGAGCTCCACCCGCAGGCCGCCGGCGGTCGCGATCTCGGCAACCTCCTCGGGGCGCTCGGCACCGCCGCCCTGAAGGACCAGCCGTGCGACCTCACCACGGACACGCTTGGCCATGTGGGTGATCACGGTCCGCGTGCCGTCGGGCGCCTCCGTGAACCCGCGCACAAAGAGCCGCGTCGCGCGGCGCGGCTGCCACGCCGCGGCATACGAGCCCGACCGCAGGTCGAGGACCAGGCCGCGATCCGGAAGCGACGCGCGCAGTGGCTCACGCCAGTACGCGGCCAGCCCGCCGACCCCGGGCGGCTTGGCGCTCATGTCGAGCCGGTAGGCGGGGATCCGGTCACCGGGGCGGACCACGCCCCACAGCGCACTGGCGATCAGCACACCGTCCCACGGCAGGTCCGCCAGCCCGAGGGCGGCGAACAGCACGCCGGTGTAGAGCTCCGCCGCCGGGACGGCCGGGGCGGTCCGCAGGGCCGGGTCCACGGCGTCGATCAGCCGCTCACGGGCCTGACGCAACCGCGGATACGCCAGCGTCGAGAGCCCGGCACGGCGGCCCCGATCGGGTGACGCCTTGCCCTGAGACGGAGGAAGCAACACCAGCACGCGCGAGAGGGTAGTCGCGCCTTCGCGCCGGGCGAACTCGGCCGACCGGGGGCGGCGTGGCCCGCGCGACGGCGCCGCCTAGAATGGCTCGGCCGTGAGCACGAACGGTTTTCAGTCCGCGAATCCCGGCCGCGACGTCCAGCGGGTCGGCACGGCGCGCTTCCTCGGCGAGGACGTGGACAAGATCCACGATCCCGTGTGGGGCGTGACCGGCAGCCTCGGCGACAGCCAGTGCTACCTGGGCGTGCTGGGCAAGGTGGCCGCGATCCAGAAGGCGCTGTCAGAGCGCGTGCGCCGCGACGATCTGGCGGTGCGGCTGATCGCGCCCGCGTACACGATCGGCATCTCCGACGGTCAGCTCAACGGCACGCCGAACATGCGGTTCTCGCTGATCGGCCGCGAACTGGTCAACGAGAACATCGACCTGCACCTCAACGCCAACGATGTGGCCGGGCTGGTCGCCGTCGTCGCGTGCGACAAGCCCCCGGTGGGCACGCTGGCGGCGATCCTGGAGCACAACACGCCCGCGGTCCTGCTCTCTGACGGATCGATCAAGCCGGGCACCGACCCGGAGACCGGCGAGCGGATCGACCTGGTGACCGGCTTTCAGTTCGCCGGGGACCCCGACGCGGGCACCCGCTCGCGCATCGCCCTGCACGCCTGCCCGGGGCAGGGCAGCTGCGGGGGCATGTTCACCTACAACACGATGCAGACCTTCATGGCGGTGCTGGGGATGGAGCCGCTGCAGATGGTGGCGCCGCCCTCCGACGACCCCCGCCGGCGCACGGAGTTCCCCGACCAGCTGATCGACTGCCTGCTGGCGATGACGGCTGCGGGCATCACCCCGCGCGACATCGTCACGCCGGCGGCCGTGCGCAACGCGCTCACGGTCACGGTCGCGATGGGCGGATCCACCAACGTGCTCCTGCATAGCGTCGAGATCGCCCGCGCCGCCGGCTTTGACCTGTGGGAGGACGTCGTCAGCCAGAGCGAGTTCAACGCGCTCTCGCGCGGCCTTCCGGTGCTCGTCAACCTGCGGCCGTTCGGCTTTTATTCGATGGTTGACGTCGATGCCAGGGGCGGGCTGCAGGTGATCGTCAAGGAGTTGCTCGACGCCGGCCTGCTCGACGGTGACGCGCTCACCTGTACCGGAGAGACCCTCGCCCAGCAGGTCGGGAGGCTGGACCCGCCGGCGCCCGACGGCGACGTCATCCACCCCGTGGCCAAGCCGTTCAAGGACACCGGCGGGCTGCGCCTGCTCAGCGGGAACCTGGCGCCCGAGGGCGGCGCGGTGCTCAAGATCGCCGGCGTGGAGGGCGGGCTCGAGAACGGCCTCTTCCGCGGCCGGGCTCGCGTCTTTGACAGCGAACGTCAGCTGATCGACGCCCTCGAGAAGGACCCCGACTCGTTCTCCGACCACGACATGGTGGTGATCCGCTACGAGGGCCCGCGCGGCGCCCCTGGCATGCCGGAGCTCCTGGATCCGACGTCGCGCATCACCGCCCTGTGCCGCCGGCGCAAGATCACGATCGCGCTGATGACCGACGCGCGCTTCTCGGGCGGGTCGGTGGGCCTGGTGATCGGCCACGTCGCGCCCGAGGCCAGCCTCGGCGGTCCGATCGCGCTGATCGAGGACGGCGACACCATCGTCATCGACATCAACTCCGACCGCATGGACTGCCTCGAGCTCGACGACGCCGGGGAGTCTGGCCGGCGCGCTCAGGCGTGGCAGGCGGCGGCGGACGCCAACGGCGGCGTCCATCCCAACGTGACGCCGGTCTCGAGCCGCGTGCTGAGACGGATGCGCACCTCCGCGCGCCCGGCGCTGCAGGGCGCCGGCATGGTTACCGGCTAGCGCTGACTCGGGGGTCAGTACTGATGTGAGGTGATGGCTCGCGCGGCTGCTGCCGGCGCCGTCCCGGTCGGCAACGACGCCGCCACGCCGGCGTGCAGCGCGCCGAGGGCGGAGACGATCGCCACCGGGTTGGCGAACAGCTCACGCGATGCCGGATCGTGCTGGTCGGCGCAGACCAGCGCGATGTGTGCCGCCTGGGTCAGCGGCGACCCCGCCGAGCTCGTCACTCCGACGGTGATCGCGCCCGCCTGCGCCGCGGCCCTCGCCACCTCGATCGTGTCGCTGCTCTCACCGGTATGGCTGATGGCCACGCACACGTCCCCGTCGCGCAACGTGTCGGCGTGGAGGTGCTGGACCAGCGCGTCCATCGCGCTCGTCACACGAATCCCGAGCGCCGAGAAGCGAAAGGCGGCGAGCGCGGCGAGCGCGGCTGACCCTCCGACCCCGGCGAACATCACGTGCTGCGCGCCGGCGATGGCCGCGCGCGCGTCCTCGAAGGCGGTCGCGTCCATCGCTCGGGCGCCACCGCGGATGCTGTGGGCGTCATCGGCCATCACGCGCTCGTGGAGCCGGGCCCCCGCGCCTGCGTGCCCGCGGCCGTAGCCGAACTGGTCGGCGCGACCGGCCTCGTGGGCGATGGCCAGCTTGAGCGCCGCATACCCCGCGTACCCCAGGCGACGCGACAGGCGCACCACGGTCGCCGGCGACACGCCCGCTCGCTGCGCCAGGCGGCCGACGCTGTCATAGCCCGCCTGGGTGGGGCGGGCGAGGAGGAGCTCGGCGACCCGTCGCTCCGCGTCGGGCAGCTCGGCCAGGCCGGCCCGCAACTGGGCCGAGGGGCCCAGCGGGAGAACCGAAGTTTCGCTCTGCACGATGATGTCAAATATTGTTTCATACACCGCCGATGCCCGCTCGCCAGCTCACCCTCGCCGTGATCGCTCTCGTCCTCTTTGCGGGTGTGCTGCATGCGAGCTGGAACGCCATCGCCTCGGCGATCTCCGACAAGACGGTGGCGTTTGCCCTGATCGGCGCCGCCCAGGCCATCATTGCCGTCGTCGTGCTGCCGATCGTCGGCCTGCCGCGTTCCGGGGCGGTGGTCTTCGCCGCGGCTTCGGCCGTCATCCACGTCGCCTACACCGCCGCGCTGCTGCAGTCCTACCGCCTGGGTGAGTTCGGCCGCACCTACCCGCTGGCTCGGGGAACCGCGCCGCTGCTGGTCGGAGCGGGGGCCTGGCTCATCGCCGGCGAGCACCTCACCGCGCTCCAGATTGCCGGGACGTGCACCGTCGCGGCCGCGCTGACCGCGATCGTCTTCGCCGGCGGCCGCCTGTCCCGTGCCGACCGGCCGGCCACCGCGGCCGCGCTGCTCACCGGGGTGACCATCGCCGGCTACACGGTGGTCGACGGGCTGGGCGTACGACATGCCCACAACCCGGCGGGGTACCTCGCGCTCCTCTTCGTCTTCCAGGAGCCTGCGATCCTCGGCATCGCGTTCTACCGTCTGCGCCGGCGCTTTCACCGGCGGATGCTCCGCGACGTCTCCGCCGGGCTCGGCGCCGGCGCCATCTCGGTGCTGGCCTACGGGATCGTCGTCTGGGCCCAGACCCGCGGGCCCCTGGCCCTGGTCTCGGCGCTGCGAGAGACCAGCGTGATCAGTGCCGCGCTGATCGCCACCCTGCTCTTCAAGGAGCCCTTCGCCCGGCGGCGGCTGCTGCCCTCGGTCGCCGTTGTCCTCGGCATCGTGCTCATCGCCGTGTGATCGCGTGCGTGAAGATGGACCCGGCGCCGCCCGGTCGCCGACTCAGCTCAGCGCCGGGATGACCTCGGCGGCCAGGCGCTCGAGCTGCTGCGCGTCGTCGACGAGCGGGTTGAGGAGAAGCAACTCCGCCCCGGCGTCGGCCACGGCACGGAGGTCCTCCGCGCACCTCTGGGGCGGGCCCGCGAAGATGTGCTCTGACCAGCCGCCGCGCCCGTAGTGGCGGGTGAGCGCGTCCTCCATCCGCGCGTGCCCGCGCGCGGAGTCGTCATCGACATAGACGTAGACGCGCTTGCCGATCCGGAACGTGCCGGGGTCGCGCCCCTGCGCGCTCAGCTCCTCGCGCACGATCTTGACCTGCTCGGCGAACTGGGCGGGCGTCTGCGATCCGGCGCCCATGAAGCCGTCTCCGTGGCGGACCGCCCGCCGCATCCCCGCCGGCGCGCTGCCTCCGAACCACACGGGCGGGTGCGGTCGCTGCACCGGCTTGGGCTCCATCGTGGCGCCCCGCAGCTTCCACAGCTGCCCGTCGAAGTTGATCTCGGACTCCGCCCAGCACGCCTTCATGAGCGCCAGGGCCTCGTTGAAGCGGGCCACCGGCTTGTCGCCGTCGATCCCGAACGCTTCGAACGGCCGGCCCTTGCCGCCGGTCGCGACACCCACCTCGAGACGGCCATGGCTCAGGCAGTCAAGGGAGCTGATCGCCTTGGCCAGGTGCAGCGGGTTGTGGAGCGGGAGCACGAACACCGCGCATCCCAGCCGCACCCGTTCGGTGCACGCGGCGGCGTAGGACAGCGTCTGCAGCGGCGCGAGGCTGCCGGAGGCGCCGATCACCTGCTCCTGTACCCAAGCGCTCTCGAACAGCCCAAGCTCCTCCACCCGGCCCAGGAACCCGCGGAAGGCGGCCGCGTCGAAGTCGCTGTCGCGAGCGTATTGGGGGATGGAGATGGCGAATCGCATGGGCGGCGCGGGCCCGCTCATCGTACGCCAGTGCGCTGCATGATCTCGCGCCTGACGATGGTGTGCTCGTCAACGAACGCGGGGCGCTTATCCATCCTGGGCCGGAATCGGCTCCGCGAGCGCAGCGCGTCCGGGAGCCGCCGCGAACGGGTCGGCGAAGTACTGGGTCTCGTGGGCGACAGACCCGTCGGTGAACTGCATGATGCTGACCGAATAGCTCGGCGCGCCGTCGTAGGTGATCACGCACTCGCTCACCCACAGGTCGCCGCCGCCCAGGATGCGGCGGATGGCGAAGTGGCGTTCGGCCGGATGACCGCCGCGTTGCGCTTGGATCCGTGACCGGCCCCTGAAACGCTCGCCGGACTGCGGGTAGTCCAGGATCGCGTCCGTGGCGTAGATCGCGTGCTCAACATCGCCGTCGCCTCGCTCGGAGGCCTCCCAGTGCTCGCGGATCCGAGCTCGGGTATCGGCGTCACCATCCGCCGTGCTGGTCGTCATCTCTGGACCTCCTGATCGCCGGTGATCTCCATCATCTGCACTCGCCCGACAACCTATCGGCGCTCCATGGTGGCCGCGCGCGATCAGACCCCGGACTGTGCGGCGACCTGGCCGGATGCGACGGCATCGGCGAGCCGCCGGTGATCGAGGTCGTTCTGATCGGCGTAGGCCGACGCGAACTGCGCGATCGCCTGATCGAACTTGGCTCCGGCGCCGAGATACGCCGCAATCGCGAGGCGGTCACCGGAGCGTGCGTGGGCGCGGGCCATCGACCATCCGCAGGCGCGCGTGTAGGCGTGCAACCCCGACTCGCCCATGGTCGACAGGTCGATGGACGCCTTCCAGTCCCAGAGCTGGCGGATGTAGAAGTCGTGTGGCTCCCCGTCGAGGCCCACGCTTCGCTGCCAGCCGAGGAAGACGTCGATCGCCGCCTGGGACAGGCGTTGCCCGCGGACGACGCGCTCGCCGTGGTTCTCAAAGACACTGGCGCCGAGGTGGGGCTCCAGCACCGAGGCCTGTGCCTCCTTCATCTGCAGCACCAGCGGATCCCTGCCGCTCCGGCCGGCGAACAGGAGCACCCAGGCGCGTGTGCCGACGCTCCCGACGCCCACGACCTTGCGGGCCATGTCGACGAACCGATAGGTCTCAAAGAGGTAGCGGCAGTCCTCGTCCAGGCTCGCGGCGTAGCCGTCCAGAGCCGCTCGGACGATGTCGATGTCCTTGCGCGCGTCGTCGGGGTCGACCAGGTCACGCAGTGGGACCAACAGCGGCGGCACCTTGCGAAAGCGCAGGTCGCCGTCGACGCGCTCGGTGAGCTTCTGGACGGCCCGCAGGCTGGTCTTGCGGCGCGCCTTGGCGAACGGCGTCGCAAACAGGATCCGGCCCTTGTCGCCCAGCCGCCCACCGAATTGCTCAACGAGCTCGCTTGCGTTGAGCCGGTCATACCAGACCATGAGGTGGCTCTCGCCGGCAAACGTGCGCATCCCCTCGCGGTACTCCCGCACGCACTCGGTGACCAGCCAGCGCCGGCGATTGGCGGGCAGCTCGACGTCGCG
>DASXCN010000341.1:0-2014 GCA_036491155.1 Solirubrobacteraceae bacterium
GGGCAGATCGTCTCGGTGTCCTCAGAACCGGGCAAAGAGCCCATGGCGCGGGCGATCGCGGAGGCGGCCTACGCCGCCGGAGCCAAGTTCGTCGACCTCTCGGTGTTCGACGTGTACTTCAAGCGCGCCCGCGCGCTCAACGCCGAGCGCGACACCCTGAGCTACGTCCCGCCGTGGCTGGGCGAGCGGGTCCTGGCGCTGGGAGAGCACCGCGCGGCCCGGATCTCGATGTCGGGGCCGGCGGCGCCGCACGCGCTCGATGACGTGGACGCCGATCTGATCAGCCTCGACCGGCTGCCGCGCGTCCCCGAGGCGATGAAGGTCCTCAACGACGCCTCCACGAACTGGACCATCGTGCCCTGCCCGACGCCGGCGTGGGCCTCGCTGGTGTATCCGCGCCTGGAGCCGGCGGCCGCGCTGGACCGGCTGTGGTCAGAGATCGCTCACGTGACGCGGCTCGACGAGCCCGATCCCGTGGCGGCGTGGGAGACCCGGCTGCAGCAGCTCAGGCGCGTCAGCGACGCGCTCAACGAACTCGACCTGGACCAAATCCACCTCGTGGGGCCGGGCACCGACCTCACCGTCGGCCTTCTGCCCTCGAGCACCTGGCTCGCCGCGAAGTTCCAGACCGCCGGAGGCATCGAGCACCAGCCCAACATCCCCACCGAGGAGGTGTTCACCACGCCCGATCCCGAGCGGGTCGAGGGCCATGTCACCTCGACCAAGCCGCTCTTCACCTCCGGGACGACCGTGACCGGGCTCAAGGTCCGCTTCGAGGGCGGACGCGCGGTCGAAGTCGACGCCGAGCAGGGCGCCGAGGTCATCCGCGGGATGATCGACGCCGACGAGGGCGCGGCCCGGCTCGGCGAGCTGGCGCTGGTGGACCGCGAGGGGCGCATCGGGCCGCTGGGGACCGTGTTCTACGACACGCTGCTCGACGAAAACGCGGCCAGCCACATCGCCCTGGGCCACGGCTATATCGCGTGCCTCGCCGACCCCGCCGACCACGGGCGCGCCAACCACAGCGTCATCCACACCGACTTCATGATCGGCAGCAACGAGGTTGCGGTCACCGGGGTGCTGGGCAACGGCGACGAGGTCCCGCTGCTGCGCGACGGGAGATGGCAGGTCTAGCCCCCGCCGGGGAAGCGCAAAAGCGCTGGAAACCGGCCCGCCTCGCCCGCACCACGCTACGCTAACGCCATCCCAGGAGAGGTGCCGGAGCGGCTGAACGGGCGCGACTGGAAATCGCGTAACGGGGGTTAACCTCGTTCGGGGGTTCGAATCCCCCCCTCTCCGCTGGATCCTGGATCCTTGGTCCACAAAGCGAAGAACCGCTTAAGTGTTCTTGCGCTCATCCGATCCCTTTCGTAGACTTCCTCCGTAAGGGAGGGAGAAGACAGGGGAACGGCGCGTGTCCGTTCGCTCCTTTCACGTCCATGATTCAAAGACCGGCACTGAGACTCGTAGAAGGTGGGCTCGACTCCACCGCTGCATGGATGTGGTTCTGTGGCCACTGTGCGGCGCCGTCGCCCCACGGCGCGCCGGCGCCCACGGCGCGCGTCTGCACCTCCTGCGGGCTCGGCCTCCTGCTCGAGGCCCGCGAGGACGCCGTTCCGTCCAGCAAGGACGCCTTCCTCGTCGTCGACTCATCGATGTCGGTCCAGGCCATGTCCCGTGAGGCGCAGTCGCTGCTGGGCGTGACCGAGGAGGCCGCGATCGACCGCCCGGTCGCCGACCTGCTGGTCCCCGCCGACACCGAGTCCCAGGGCCGCGCCGGCTTCGCCGCATCCATTGCCCAGGCCGCCACCGGCGACGACCCCGACACGGGGCGCAGCTTCGTGCGCCCCTGGAACACCTTCGGTGTCCGCCTGCGGGCCCGGATCGCCACCTGCGGGCCGCCGCGGGCCGCGCTCGTTGTACTCGAGAACGGACGCCCGCCCGCGTTGCGGGCGGTCACCAACCCGCGCTGACGGTCGGCGCCGCGGTGCGGCGCCTTTTTTGTGGCCTGACG
>DASXCN010000342.1:0-6932 GCA_036491155.1 Solirubrobacteraceae bacterium
CCCGACCAGCGCGACACGATCGAGATGGTCAAGACCGACATGGAGGCACCACGGCCGATGGACCGGCTGATCTGCGGCGACGTCGGCTACGGGAAGACCGAGGTCGCGCTGCGCGCCTCCTTCAAGGCAGTACAGGACGACAAGCAGGTGATGGTGCTGGCGCCGACCACGATCCTCGCCCAGCAGCATTACGGCACCTTCTCCGAGCGGCTGAAGGACTACCCGGTGACGATCGAGCACGTCTCGAGGTTCCGCTCGGCGGCTGAGCAGCGCGCGGCGGTCGCGCGATTCGCCAACGGAGAAGTCGACATCCTGATCGGGACCCACCGGCTGCTGTCCCGCGACGTGCGCGCCAAGGATCTGGGGCTGCTGGTCGTCGACGAGGAGCAGCGCTTCGGGGTCAAGCAGAAGGAGCTGCTTCGCCAGCTCAAGCTGAAGGTCGACGTGATCGCGATGAGCGCCACGCCGATCCCGCGCACGCTGCAGATGTCGCTGGCCGGAATCCGCGACATCAGTGTGATCGAGACCCCGCCCGAGGGGCGGCGGCCGGTCAAGACCTATGTCGGCGAGTACGACGAGGAGCTCGTGCGCCGCGCGCTCATCCGCGAGAAGGAGCGCCACGGCCAGGCCTTCTTCCTGCACAACCGGGTCGAGACGATCGAGGAGACCGCGGTGCGGCTGCGCGGCCTGTGCCCGGGCCTGCGCTTCGCGGTCGCCCACGGCCAGATGGACGAGGGCACGCTGGAGAGGCGAATGCTCAGCTTCCTGCGCGGCGACGCCGACGTGCTGGTGTGCACCAGCATCATCGAGTCGGGCATCGACATTCCGCAGGCCAACACCCTGATCGTGGAGCGGTCCGACATCTTCGGGCTCTCGCAGCTCTACCAGATCCGCGGGCGCGTCGGCCGGTCTCGGGAGCGTGCCTACGCCTATCTCCTGTATCCGAGCGCCGCGGCGCTGACCCCCGAGGCGGCGCAGCGACTGAGCGCGCTGAGCGACTACACCGAGCTTGGCGCCGGGTTCAAGATCGCCATGCGTGACCTGGAGCTGCGCGGCGCCGGCAACCTGCTCGGCGACGAGCAGTCCGGCCATGTCGCGGCGCTCGGGTTCGAGCTCTACATGCAGATGCTCGACGAGGCCGTTGCGGAATCGGATCCCGCCCACCCCGACGCTGCCTCAGACGAGGAGTGGGAGCCCGTGCGCCTGGACGTCAACGTCGACGCCTACGTGCCAGCCGACTACATCCCCTACGAACAGGCCAAGGTCGACGTGCACCGCCGGATCGCGGGCGCGCGCGAAGTGGCGGACCTCGCGGCGCTGCGCGAGGAGCTCGAGGACCGCTTCGGCGACGTCCCCGACCCGCTGCACAACCTCATCGCCCTCCAGCAGGCCCGCATCAAGCTCGGTCAGGCCGGAGCACGGGCGGTCACCGTGCGCGGCGACCGGCTGGCGGTGACGCCGATCGAGCTGGACTCGGTGCGCGCCAAGAAGATCCGGGCCGAGATCCCCGAAGCGCTGTATGAGTCGGGCAAGTCCCAGCTCTCGGTGCGCGTCCCCAAGGATCCCGCGCAGCGCTTCCCCGCCATCGTGCGCGCCGCTGACGTGCTGCTCTCGGTGACCCGCGAGGCCGAGGCCGAGGCCGCCGCCGCGTAGCTTGGTGGCGGCGCCCGCGCCGGTCGACTTCACTAATACTTACGACCGGTGCGCCGAAGGCTCGCTACTATCGGCCAAGTCCAATGAAGTCTTTGCGGTCCATCCTGGCGCTCGGCGCCTTTTTTGTGGCCCTGGCGGTAGCGGTCGCCGGGTGTGGCTCAAGCTCCGGCTCCAGCGCCGGGGTCCCCGGCGACTCGGTCGCCGTGGTGGCCGGTAACCCGATCACCACCAAGGCGTTCAAGCACTGGATGTTCGTGGCGGCGCAGGGCCAGGCGGCGCAGTCGCCCGGCTCGCCGGTGATCATCCCCGACCCGCCGAACTACACCCAGTGCATCGCCGCCGCGCGCAAGGACATCCCCTCCCTGAAGAAGACGGCGGTCAAGACACTGAAGACGGACTGCGGCCAGCTCTTCACGACGCTCTCGGGGCAGGTCATGGACTTCCTGATCAAGGCCTACTGGTACCAGGCCGACGCCCACCGGATGGGCATCAAGATCACCAACGCCCAGGTGCAGAAGGCGCTGAACACGGCCAAGAAGTCCCAGTTCTCCACCGACGCCCAGTTCCAGTCCTTCCTCAAGACCTCGGGCCAGACGCTCCAGGACCTCCTCTTCCGCGTCCGCATCAACCAGATCTTCCAGAAGCTCAGCGCGAAGCACCCGACGGCGGTGACTACGGCCGCGATCGCCACCTATTACAACAGCCACAAGTCGCAGTTCGGGACGCCCGAGACGCGCGACATGGAGGTCGTCCTGACCAAGACGCAGGCTGAGGCCAACAAGGCCAAGTCCGCGATCCAGGGCGGCCAGAGCTGGGCGGCAGTCGCCAAGAAGTATTCGATCGACCCCAGCAAGAGCAAGGGCGGCGTGCTCACCGGCGTCACCGCCGGCCAGCAGGACGCGTCGCTGTCCAAGGCGGCGTTCGCGGCGCCGGCCAACAAGCTGCTCGGACCGGTCAAGAGCCAGTTCGGCTACTACGTCATCCGCGTCACCAAGATCAAGCCCGCCACCCAGCGCTCGCTCGCGCAGTCCACGACGCTGATCAAGCAGACGCTCAAGAGCCAGCTCAGCACCCAGGCGCAGACCGCGGTCGACAATCACGCCAAGACCGACTGGCTGAAGAAGACCTCCTGCCGCAAGCTGTACGCGATGGCTGACTGCAACGGCTACAAGGCGCCCAAGACGAGCTCCACCGCCGGAGCCGCCGGCGCCGCCGGCGCTGCTGGGGCCGCCGGCGCTGCTGGGGCCGCCGGTGCGACCGCTCCCGCTGGAGCCGCCGGAGCGACCGCTCCCGCGACACCGACTCCCGCCCCCGCCGGAACCGCCACCGCACCCTGAGCCGTGCCGTCCTCTGAGGACGCGGCCCAGGCTCTCACGACGCTTGACCAGATCACCCGCCGGCTCCGGCGCGAGTGCCCGTGGGACCGTGAGCAGGACGAGCGCACGATCGTGCCTCACACGCTGGAGGAGGCCTACGAGCTGGCCGACGCGGCCCACCGGCGCAACGACGCCAAGATGCTCGACGAGCTCGGCGACGTCCTCTTCCAGGTGCACTTCCTGGCGCTGCTGCTCGAGGAGCGCGGTGCCGGCGACCTCGCGCAGGTGGCCGAGCACGTCACCGAGAAGCTCGTCCGCCGCCACCCGCACATCTTCGGCGAGACCGAGGTGGAGAACGCCGCGCAGGTGCTGCGCAACTGGGATGCGATCAAGCGCACCGAAGCCGGCCGCGAGCCGGGGATCTTCGGCGAGGTGCCCGAGAACCTCCCGTCGCTGCTGCACGCCCGGAAGGTGCAGCGCCGCGTCGCCTCCAGCGGCTTTGACTTTCCAGGGGTCGAAGGCCCGCTCCAGTCGGTGCGCGACGAGCTGGGCGAGCTGGAGGACGCCGAGACCCCCGACGACCGCTACCACGAGCTGGGCGATCTGCTGTTCGCGGTGGTCAACGTGGCTCGCAAGCTCAAGGTCGATCCCGAGCTGGCGCTGCGCTCGGCCTCTGAGCGTTTCCGCGGCCGCGTGACGGCGGCAGGCGACCTCGCGGCATCCGAGGGCGGAAGCTGGGACGATCTCCCGCCTGAGCAGCAGCTCAGCTACTACGCCCGCGCACGCCTGACCGAAGGAGACGTCCCCGAGACATGAGCCAGATCGAGCATGTGCACGCACGCCAGATCCTCGACAGTCGTGGCAATCCGACCGTCGAGGTGGAGCTCAGCGTGCGCTCCGGCGCCTGGGGCCGCGCCGCGGTTCCGTCGGGCGCGTCCACCGGAGAGTTCGAGGCCACCGAGTTGCGCGACGGCGGTTCAGACTGGATGGGCAAGGGCGTGACCAAGGCCGTCGAGAACGTCAACGGCGAGATCGCCACCGCCGTCCACGGTCAGGACGCGGCCAGTCAGGCGGCCCTGGACCGCATGCTCATCTCGCTGGACGGCACGCCCAACAAGTCCCGCCTGGGCGCCAACGCCATGCTGGCCGTGTCGCTGGCCGCCGCGCAGGCGTCCGCGGCCGAGCAGCGGCTGCCGCTATGGCGTTACCTGGGCGGCGAGACCGCCCACATCCTGCCGGTGCCGATGATGAACGTGCTCAACGGCGGCGCTCACGCCGACAACGCGGTCGACTTCCAGGAGTTCATGATCGTTCCGGTCGGCGCGCGGACGTTCAGCGAGGCGCTGCGCATGGGCTCCGAGGTCTTCCACCACCTCAAGAAGACGCTCCACGACGAGGGCCACGCCACGTCGGTCGGCGACGAGGGGGGATTCGCTCCGGACTTCGAGTCAAACGAGCAGGCGCTCGAGACGCTGATGACGGGCATCCGCGCGGCGGGCTACGTCCCGGGCGACCAGGTGGCGATCGCGCTGGACCCGGCGGTATCCGAGCTCTATAAGGACGGCGAGGGCTACGTGCTCGAACATGAGGGCCGCACGCTCTCCTCCGAGGAGCTGGGCGCCTACTGGGCCGACCTGAGCGACCGCTACCCGATCATCTCGATCGAGGACGGGATGGACGAGGAGGACTGGGACGGGTGGTCGGCGCTGACCCAGCGGATCGGCAACCAGATCCAGCTCGTCGGCGACGACCTGTTCGTCACCAACACCCAGCGCCTCAAGCGCGGGATCGAGAACGGGGTGGCCAACGCCATCCTCATCAAGGTCAACCAGATCGGCACGCTGACCGAGACCTTTGCCGCGATCCGAATGGCCCGCGAGGCCGGCTACGCCGCGGTGATGTCGCACCGTTCCGGCGAGACCGAGGACGTGACGATCGCCGACCTGGCGGTGGCCACCGGCTGCGGCCAGATCAAGACCGGCGCCCCATCGCGGACCGATCGCGTGGCCAAGTACAACCAGCTGCTGCGGATCGAGGAGGCGCTGGGCGCGGAGGCCAGCTACCCCGGGCGGTCGGCGTTCCGGGCGTAGTGATCCCCCGCGACGGCGTGCACCGTATGTTGCGGCAGGAAGGAACGCCGCCGCGTCGAACGAAGGGCGCAAGGGATGCCGCCCGCCCGCCCCGCTACCGCAGCGCCTCGCCGCCATCCCCGCCCGGCTCCGCGCAAGCGACCGCGGGTGGTCTCGCGGCCGCCGAAGCTGCGCGTCCGCTGGGAGCGGGTCGGCAGGATCGGCCTCCTTGTCGTGCTGGCCGTCGTCGTCGGCCTCTACGTGGAGCACACCCTCTCCTACTTCTCGACGCGCTCCGAAGCCGAACAGCAGCGGGCGATCGTCACCCGGCTCACGCACCAGAACGCGCAGCTGTCCCAGGAGACGAAGGCGTTGAACTCCCCATCGACGATCGTCTCGCAGGCGCGTGCGCTCGGCATGGTGCGCCCCAACGAACGCCCCTTTGTGATCACGGGCAAGTCCGCGCCCTGAGCGCGCCCACCCGGGGGCGGCGGGCGTGAGCTCCGGAGCCCGCGGGCAGGTCACCTACGATGACCTCATCGGGCTCTGGCAGGAGGGCCAGCGGCGCCTGGCCGCCGCGGAGCCGGCCGACCGGTCCGCGATGGACCGCGTTGTCGACGCGCTGGTGGTCCAGCTGCATCGCCGGCTGGGCGGGCCGTTCACCGTCAACGAGCTGGCGCATCTCTACCTCGAGCAGGGCACCGACTGGTGCTTTGACATCGCGGTGCGCGTGGCGCCCGAGCGCCCGACGGCGTGGGACCTCACCACCGTGGCGGGAGCGGCGTTCGCCGTCTACGCCCGCCAGGCAATCGACTACACGACGGGACGTCGGACCGCCGAGAGCGAGTAGCTGCTGCGGCGGTCCTTGGTCCGCGTCGTCGGATCAGGGGGCCGACTCAGTCTTCGTCGTCTGAATCGGAATCGGATGCGCCGGCACGGCGGATGACGATCTGATCCTCCTCGATCGCCACCTCGACCGGGCGGTGACCCGCCCAGTACTCGGCGTACACCGGGTCATCCTGGACGGCGGGGTCGAGCCACAAGCCGTAGCCCTCCTCGCCGTGGTCAAACGTGGCCTCCAACGTGCCAGATGGGCGGCGGCGAGTACGTCCGCCGCGTCCTCCGCGGCGTCCGCGCCGGCGGCGGGAAGGCTTCTCGCCCTCCTCGTCGTCGTCATCGTCGTCATCATCATCGGGCTCCTCGGCAGCGGCGGCGTCGAGTTCCGCGGCGATGAGCGCGTCGTCTTCGGCGCGCAGGTCGATGTCATCGTCGTATTCGACCGCGGTAGCGGTCCCGTCGGTCTCGTCCCCGCCATCAAGCTGCTGGTCGCGCTTGAAGGCCTGGATCTGCTGCACTGTCACTTCGAGCTGATGGGCGATCCACGCGTCGGTCCGCCCCTGGCGGACCCATGCGCGAATACGGTTGAGCTCGGGTCTGAGAGATCGGCGTGCCATATCGGGAGCGGAGACTAGTGGTTTCGTCGGCGGGTCGTGCCCTCGCGCCGCCCGCCCGGGGCGTGCGCGCCGCCCCTGCACGGCCCCGCCCGTGAGGGTGGGGGCCACCCAAGTACCCGTGCAAAACCTTCTGTCTGCTTGAACTTCGAAAAGCAATCCCGGTATGCTCAATCGAGGGCAGGCGTCGCGCTAGGCGTGGGCATGACGCTCCTGTTTCTAGCGGCCAATTGCAGGGAGGCGACTATGTTGGTACTCACCCGCAAGTCCAACCAGAGCATCATGATCGGCGACGACATCGAGGTGTCGGTGCTGGCGATCATGGGTGAGAAGGTCAGGATCGGAATCCAGGCCCCTCGTGACATCCCGGTGTTCCGCAAGGAGGTTTACATCGAGATTCAGGAAGAGGGCTCAGACAGCCGCAAGGGCGCGCGCGAAGAGGT
>DASXCN010000343.1:0-3854 GCA_036491155.1 Solirubrobacteraceae bacterium
TGTGGGTGGTGATCGGCATCGCCACCCCGGCCATGTCGGAGATGAGCGTGCTCCAGCCGGCGGTGCAGTTGAGCACCTGACCGGCGTTGATGGTCCCGCGGGTGGTCTTGACCTTGGTCACCCGGCTGCCCGAGCGCTCCATCCCGAGCACCTCGGTGTTCTGATGGATCTCCGCCCCGCCCTGATCGGCGCTTCGGGCCAGCCCCCAGACCACCGCGTCGTGGCGGATGATCCCACCCGGCGGGTGGTAGAGCGCGCCCATGATCGGGTAGATCGCGTCCGCGTTGTCCACCTGCATGGCGGGAGCGAGGCGCTTGATCTCATCGGGGTAGATGAGCCGCGAGTCGATCGCGTTCAGGCGGTTGACCTCGGCGCGGTTGGCCATCACGAACATGGCGCGGTCGGCGTGCGCCAGGGTGAGGTGGCCGCACTGGGAGAACAGCAGGTTGAAGTTGAGGTCCTGGGACAGGCCCTCGTAGAGCTTGACGCTCTGGTCATAGAACTTCGCGCCCTCGGGCGTCTTGTAGTTGGAGCGCAGGATCGTGGTGTTGCGCCCGGCCGCGCCTGAGCCGATGTAGCGCTTCTCCAGGATCGCCACATCCTTGATCCCGTGGTCGCGCAGATAGTGCGCGGTGGCCAGCCCGTGCGAGCCGCCGCCGACGATGACGACGTCGTAGGAGCTCTTGAGGTCCTGCTGGCGCCGCCACATCCGCCGCTTGCGGAAGATGTCAAGCATGGGCGCTCGCCACCTCTCGCAGCGCGTCGACGCCGCACGGGCGCCCACCGAGATGACCGCCGGCGTCGGCCACGACGCTCCACATGTACTCGCCGGTGGCCCACCCGAAGAGGAACAGGTAGCGGTCCTCCCCCTCGCAGATGACCAGCCCCGGCTGACGGCCGATCGACCCCGGCCGCAGCGCCCCCACCGGGGTCACGCGCGGGCGCAGGTCCAGGGCGCAGAAGCGCGCGAAGGTTTCGCGTGCCAGCGGGCCGATGAGGGTCAGCGCGGCGAAGTTCGAGGTGACGTCCAGGACATCCACACCCTCGGCAGCGCTGAGGTCCGGCCGCGTGCCGATGACCAGGGCCCGCGTGCCCGTCAGCCGGCACCACCAGGCGTCGTCGCGGCGCACCGCAGTCCCGAAGGGCAGTTCGGTGCCGGCCGCGGCATCGATCGCCTCCGCCGGGCCCTGGAGCTCGAGCTTGCCCAGGTGCGAGACGTCGGCCCAGCTCACCGTGTCGGTAGCGGTCCCGTCCCCGCCTGCCCCGGCGAAGACCACGGCCACGTTGAAGCCGTCGCGCACCTCGAAGCTCGCACCCGCGGCACGCGCCAGCCGCTCCATCGGTGAGTGCGCCACGGCCTTCTCGGCGGTCGGCCTCAGGAAATCGAGGTTCACGAGCGCAGCACCTCCCCATCTGGGTCGTAGAACGGCTTGGTCTGGATCTCGGCGGTGAGGGTGCGCCCCTCGTCGGAGATGGTGATCTGGGCGCCGTCCTCGGCGAAGGCCTCGGGCACCCAGGCCAGCCCGATCGTGCGGTCCAGCACCGGCGAGTGGCGCGAGCTGGTCACCTGCCCGGCGGGAGCGCCCTGGCCGTCCAGGACCACCGCCCCCTCGGTGGGGACGTCGCCGTTGGGCATGGTGAAGCCCACCAGGGCCACGCCGGCGCCGTGCTCGGAGAAGTGCTCGAGCGCCCACTTGCCGATGAAGTCCTGCTCCTTGTCGAGCTTGACGATCCACGGCATGGCGGCACCGAACGGGGTGGATTCGGAGTCGGTGTCCTGGCCGACGATGATGTGCAGCTTCTGCAGACGCAGGATCCGCTGGGGCTCCAGGCCGAACGGCCTCAGCCCGTGGGGCTGGCCCGCCTCCATCAGCGCGTCCCACACGTGCTCGCCGAAGGCCGAGGGGAAGTGGATCTCATAGCCCACCTCACCGACGAAGCCGATGCGCAGGATGAGGCACTCCACGCCGGCGATCTTGGCCTGCTTGCCGTCGAGGTAGGCGAAGGCCTCGTTGGAGCAGTCCAGGTCGGTGACCGCGGCCATGATCTCGCGCGCCTTAGGACCGGCGAGGTTGACCGCGCCGACGCCCTGGGTGACGTCGGTGAGATGCACCCGGTCGCCCCAGTCGGCCAGCCACCAGGAGAACCACTCCTCCATGGCGCCGGCCCCGCTGGAGGTCGTGGTCACATAGAAGGTCTCGTCGTCGATCCGGCAGACGGTGCCGTCGTCGACGATCCGGCCCGCATCGGAGCTGATCACGCCGTAGCGGATGCGCCCGGGCTTGAGGTTGGAGAAGCGGTTGGGGTACAGCCGGTCCAGGAACTCGCCGGCGTCGGGCCCGCGCACGATGAGCTTGCCGAGGGTGGAGACGTCGATGATCCCGGCGGCGGTATTGACGTTGAGCGCCTCGCCCTCGGGGTCGCCGTAGTCATAGGCGCGCCGCCAGTCGCCCGCCCACTTGACACTGGCGCCCAGCGCGCGGTGGCGGTCGTGAATGGCCGAGCGCTTGGCCGGCTCCACCGGACGGCCGCCGAGGATCCCCATCGGCACCGACACCCATGGCGGACGCGCCGTGGTCACGCCGACCTGCTCGAGCCCCTGCCCGGTCTCCTGGGCCATCAGCCGCACCGAGGGCAGCTGGCACATGCGGCCCTGGCATGGCCCCATGGTCACCGTCGTGTAGCGCTTGGAGAGCTCGATCGAGTCATAGCCCTCCTCGATGGACAGGTGGACGTCCTTTGAGGTGACGTCCTCGCAGAAGCAGGCAAAGCACTTGCCGCGACCGGCCCCGCTCACCGGCGGGGCCAGCGCGACGTTGGGATCGCGCGGCTGTCCGAGGCGCTTCTGCAGGTCCACGGCGCGCGCGTTGGAGGCATCGTCGCCCAGGCCCAGCGCCTGGGCGGCCCTCACACCGGCGAGCTCGCCGGAGGCGGCGGCCATCGAGCCTGACTCGTGGCCCGCCACCTCGCCGGCGACGAACACGCCGTCGGGCACGGCGGCGAGAGCGAAGTGGCCGTGGCGGTCGTCGTAGACGGTGCGGGCGCCGGCCTGGAGGAGCAGCGAGGTGGCCGGGATGGTCCCGCCCGAGACCACCACCAGGTCACACTCGAACGAGTGCTCAGAGCCGCCGGCCAGGGGCTGGATGATCGCCTCAGTGACGGTCTTGCTGCCCTGGGCCTCGATGACCGTGTGGCCGGTGAACACGGGGATGCCGTCGGCGCGCAGTGCGATGGCCAGCTCGCCGGCCTCGGGGCGCAGGTCGGCGACGGCCACGATCTGGACGCCGGCGGCGATCAGTGCCCGGGCGGCGTGCAGCCCGCGATCGGACGTGGTGGCGATGACCGCGCGCTTGCCGGGGTTCACACCCCACAGCGCGGCCAGCCGCCGGGCCCCGCCGGACAGCATCACCCCGGGCAGGTCATTGCCCGCGAAGACCAGCGGCTGCTCGATGGCGCCGGTGGCGAACACGTGGCGGGCGGCCCGGACCTGGTGCAGGATGTCGCGCTGCCACACCGGGACCATGCCGTCGAAGTAGCCCAGCGCCGAGCCCTGGTGGATGATCTCCACTCCGGCGTCGCGCACGTCGGCGATGAGCGCGCCCAGGCCCTGGCCGTCTGACTCCATGAGCTGCTGGCCACCGGGCTCGGCGCCCTCATCGGCCAGGACCACGTCGGCGCCCAAACGCGCGGCGGCGAGCGCGGCATTGAGTCCGGCGATCCCCCCGCCGGTGACCAGGACGTCGGCGTGGCGGCGGCGGTACTCGGTGCGCCACTCGCGCTCGGGCTGGGACTCGCGCAGCTTGCCCAGGCCGGCGGCGTTGCGCAGGATCTTCTCGTAGAGCGGCCACCACTTG
>DASXCN010000344.1:0-1506 GCA_036491155.1 Solirubrobacteraceae bacterium
GAGTGGTTCGGCGCTCAGCGCTTCGACTACCTGCCCGACCTCATCACCACCGCCAAGGGCCTGACCAGCGCCTACGCGCCGATGGGCGCGGTGATCGCCCGCGACAAGGTGGCCGAGCCGTTCATGCAGGGCCACAACAGCTTCACCCACGGGTTCACCTTCGCCGGGCACCCGGTGTGCTCAGCGATCGCCCTGGCCAACCTCGACGTGATGGAGAACGAGGGCATCATCGAGAACGTCCGCCAGAACGAGGGGGCGTTCAAGGAGATGCTGGACTCGCTGCGCGACATCCCGATCGTCGGCGACGTGCGCGGCACCGGCTACTTCCACGCCATCGAGCTCGTCAAGGACCAGGATTCCGACGCCCAGTGGACCGACGAGGAGTCCGAGGTGCTGCTGCGCGGCTACCTCTCCGGCGAGCTGTACGAGCGCGGGCTCATCTGCCGCGCCGACGACCGGGGCGATCCGGTGATCCAGCTCTCGCCGCCGCTCATCGCCGGACAGAGCCAGTTCGACGAGATCGAGTCGATCCTGCGGCCTGTGCTGACCGAGGCCGGCGACCGGATGCGCAAGCTGGCGGGCGGCGGTCACGTGGCGGCTCCGGCACGCCCGGGCGTCTAGCCGGTCGCGACGAACGAGACCGGGCGGCGGGCGCGCGCGTCAGATGCTCACGGTTCGCGAACTGCTGCGGGGGCTCGACGTCCGGCTGGTTTCGGGCGAGGAGGCGATCGACGCCCCCGTCCGCTGGGTGCACATCTCCGAGCTCCGCGACCCCACGACCTGGCTCTCAGGCGGGGAGGTCCTGCTCACCACCGGGATGGGGCTCGAGACACCCGAGCAGCAGCGTGAGTTCATCGGGCGGCTGGCTGACCATCAGCTGGCCGCGCTGGGCTTCGGGGTCGGCTTCGGCCACGACCAGATCCCGACCGCCCTCGTCCAGGCCGCTGCCGAGCGCGAGTTCCCGGTGTTCGAGGTGCCCTACGAGGTGCCGTTCATCGCCGTCACCGAGGCCGCCTTCACGCAGCTGGTCAACGAGCAGTACGCCGTTCTGCGCCGGGCGTTGGCCGCGCACGAGCGCTTGGAGCGCGTGGTGCTCTCCGAGCGGGGCCTCGACGCCCTCGCCGGCACGCTGGCCACGCTGATCGGGGCCGCGGTCCTGGTCTTCGACGCGCGCGGGGAGCCGCTGGTCCAGCGCGCGTTCCGGCGCACGCTGGAGCCCGACGAGGTCGCGGCCCTGCAGACCGAGCTGGTCGAGCGGCGCCGGCTGGGACGCGCGTTCCTGCCGTCGCACCCGGGGCTGGCTGACCGGTCCCTGGCCCTGCCCGTGGCCGTCGAGGGGGCTCCGGGCCATGCCACGGACCCGCGCGGCGAGCGTGTTCCTCAGGCCTGGCTGGTGGCGATCAAGGACGGTGGGGGACCGCTGTCTGACTTTGACCGCCTCACCCTGCACCAGGCCGTGACCATCGTCGCGCTGGAGCTCCTGCGTGGGCGGGTGGCCGGCGACAC
>DASXCN010000345.1:0-5278 GCA_036491155.1 Solirubrobacteraceae bacterium
GACTACACCGCCTGAGCGCCGACCGGGGGCTCAGAAGGGCCCGTCGGGCTGGTCGGGCTCGCCGGTCTGCCGGCGCCACTCCTCGACGAGGATGGCCCAGCGCTCGTGGTCGCGCCAGCGGCCCCCGATCTTCAGATAGCGCGGCGAGAACCCCTCGCGGCGGAAGCCGGCGCCCCGCGCCAGCGCCAGCGAGTTGGCGTTGCCCGGCTGGATGTTGGCCTCGATGCGATGCAACTGCAGGTGGGTGAAGGCGTGGCGCAGGACGAGGGCGATGCCCTCGCGCATGTACCCCTGGCCGGCGAACGGCTGCCCGACCGCGTAGCCGAGGTAGGCGCTCTGCAACCGGCGGCGGACGATCTGCGACAGGTTGAAGAAACCCATGATCGCGTCGTCCGCGGCGCGGCACAGGAGCATGGCCTCAAAGTCGGCACGGCGCCCGTCGGCGAGGTAGGCGGCGAAGCGTTCATCATCGGTCGGGGCCGTCGCCCACGGACTGTGGAAGGACCGGCTGGTCCGCATCAACTCCGTGAACTCCTCACGGTCAGAGCGTGCCGGGGCGCGGAGGTACACCCGCGCCGCGGCGCTCATGGGTGCAGCGTTTGCTGCAGGCGGTACGCCAAGGCCTCGCATGCCAGATCTTCCGACACATTAAGCAAGAAACGCTCCCGAGTGTCCTCCACGAGCTCGATCGCGCGTCGCAGTGCCACCGGGTCGCAGCCGGCGTCGTGCGCCAGCTCGGCCGCACGATCGCAGTTGCGCGTGAGCTCGTCGGCGCCGTAGGCCGCCGCCACGAGGTCGGCAAACCACAGCGAGACGAGCTGCATCCCCAGGTCCAGCGCGCCCGTCTGCACTCGCCGCCGGCTGCGCCGGATGCGCTCTGACCACTCTGTCTCGACGCGCTTGCGGTCCTTGCGCGCCGTGAGCTCCAACTCCGCGGCGGACATCGCCTCGAGCTCTGACGCGGCCGCCTCGCCGCGGGCGCGCACCGCCGAGAGCAGCGGCGTCCACGGGCGCGTCTCGGCCATGTCGCCGCGTATGGCGGCACGCGCGTAGCTCTCCGCGGCGGCACGCAGGGCCTGGCCCTCCACGCCGGCCAGCTCCGCCGCCCGATCGGCGTCCTGCAGCGCCAGGCGCACGCAGGCGCGCGCCGTCTGCGCCGGCACCCCCAGCTCCTCGACGGCGGCGGCCGCCGCGTCCTCGCCCGGCGGCTCGAAGCGGACCGTCTGGCAGCGCGAGCGGATCGTGGGGAGGATCTCGCCCAGGCGGTCCGTGAGCAGGATGAGGTGCACGAAGGCCGCGGGCTCCTCGAGGGTCTTGAGCATGCGGTTGGCCGCCTCGTCGCCGAGCTCGTCGGCACGTTCGATGACGAAGACGCGGCGGCTGGACTCAAACGGCGTCTTGCTCGCCGCCGAGATCACCGGCGCGTCGATGTCGGAGACGAGGATCTCGTGGGCGCCCGAGGGCACCACCCAGGTGAGATCGGGATGGGCACCGCTGAGCACCCGGGCCCGCGCGCTGTCGGGGTCCGCCTCGCCCTCGGCCAGCAGCTCGGCCGCCAGGGCGCGCGCCGCCGCGCGCTTGCCGGCCCCGCCCGGCCCGTGGAACAGATACGCGTGCGAGGGCCGCGATGGCGTGCCGAGCGCCGGGGCCAGTACCGCGCGCGCGTGCGGGTGACGTTCCAGTTCAGTCAGCACCAGAGTCGATCCTAGTCACGGGTGAGGTCCGATAGCTTCGGGCTCTCACGGTCATGGCACGCGGCACGTTGATCACCATTGAAGGCATCGACGGGGCGGGCAAATCGACGCTCGCCGCCGGGCTGGTCGACGCGCTCGCCCAGCGCCGGGTGCGGGCGACGCTGCTGCGTGAGCCGGGCGGCGTGCGCACCGCCGAGCGCATCCGTGAGCTGGTCCACGATCCGGAGGCGACGATCGGGGCGCGGGCCGAGGCGCTGCTCTACGCGGCGGCGCGCGCGCAACTGGTGGAGGAGGCCTTGGAGCCACTGCTGGCCGCCGGGCGCCTGATCCTCCTGGACCGGTTCGTGGACTCGTCGCTGGCCTACCAGGGCGCGGGCCGCGACCTCGGTATCGAGGCGGTGGCCGCCATCAACGCTTTCGGGACGGGGGGCCTGGTCCCCGACCGGACCCTGCTGCTGCGCATCGACCCGGCCGGCGGGCGGGCGCGCTCGGCCGAGCGCGGTGCGCCACCCGATCGCCTCGAGCAGCAGCCCGATGCGTTCTTTGCGCGCATCGCCGCGGCCTATGACCTGCTGGCGCGCGCTGACGGCGATCGCATCCGCGTCATCGACGCGGACCAGCCGCCGGCCGCGGTCCTGGCCGATGCGCTGACGGCGATCGGCGACCTAGTGTTCTGAGTCCGCGTAGCCCATCGGGTGCGCCTGCGCGAAGGCCCACGCGTCGCCGATCATCTGCTCGAGCTCGGGCTTGTGCGCCTCCCAGCCCAGTTCGGTCCGGATGCGCTCAGATGCAGCGACCAGGGAGGGTGGATCGCCGGGCCGGCGCGGGGCCTCGCGGACCTCGATCTCGCGGCCGGTCACGTCGCGCGCAGCGTTGATCACCTCGCGCACCGAGAACCCGTTGCCGTTGCCGAGGTTGAAGATCCGATGGTCGCCGGGGCGTGCACCGTCGAGGGCCAGCAGGTGCGCGTCGGAGAGATCCTCGATGTGGATGTAGTCGCGGATCGCCGTGCCGTCAGGCGTGGGGTAGTCGGTGCCGAACAGCTCGACGTGGGAGTTGCGACCCTGGGCCGTGCGCAGGATGTTGGGGATGAGGTGCGTCTCGGGGAAATGATCCTCGCCCACGTCGCCGCTGGCCCCGGCCACGTTGAAGTAGCGCAGGCTGACCGCGCCGATGCCGTGGGCGTGGCAGTAGTCGGAGATCATCATGTCGACGGCCAGCTTGGACGCCCCGTAGGCGTTGACGGGACGCGGTGGAGCCGCCTCGGAGATCGGGACCTCGTCCGGCTCGCCGTACACCGCGCAGGTCGAGGAGAAGACGAGGCGCGGCACCTCGGACGCGCGCATCGCATCCAGCAGGTTCATCGTCCCCAGCACGTTGGCGCGGTAGTAGAGGCCGGGGTGCTTCACCGATTCGCCGACGAGCGCCAGCGCCGCGAAGTGCAGGACGCCGTCGAAGCCGCGGGCCAGCGCCTCGGTCACCGCGTGGGCGTCGCGCAGGTCGGCGTGCACGAAGCCGGCCTCGGGTGCCACCGCCGCCCGGTGGCCACGCTCCAGGTTGTCGAGCACCACCACTTCGTGGCCGGCGCTCAGCAGCTGCCGGGACACGACGGAGCCGATGTAGCCGGCCCCGCCGGTAACGAGGAGCTTCATCGGGTACACCTCCGGGTGGCGGGATCTGATGACATCGGCGCCCGCGATTAAACCGACCTAGAATCGAGATGGCGGTGACGGACGAGCCTCAGTCGCTGGCGATCGCTGAGTTTGAGCACGTGGCGGTGGGTCCGTCGGGGGTACTTTTGCGCGTCAACGGGCGCACCTGGCGCCCCCGGCCAACCCCGGATTGGCGCCCGACGCTCATCGCCGATCACGGTCACGGCCCGCAGCGCGTCGCCGCGCTCCCCTCCCCGCCCGACGCCGAGGGCGTCCTGCGGGCCGCCTACTCGGTCGCGGCCGAGCTCGTGAGCGCCGACGCCCGCTTCTGGCTGGAGCTCGACGACGGGGAGATCGTCGAGCTCGGCGCCCCCGTGCCCGGCACGCCGCGCGGCGCTGTCGCGGCCCCGGGCGCCAACGCCGGCGCGGACACGACCGCGAACGTCACGGCCCCGGCCGAGGTCTCTGACCATCTGGCCACGCTGTCGGCCTCGCTCGCCGAGGCGCGTGAGCACGCCACCCGGGTGCAGGCGGAGAACGAGACGCTGTCGGCGACGCTCGAGGAGCTCGAGATCTGGCGCGGGGAGCTGGAACGGCGGCTGGCGGACACCACCACGGAACTGGCCGATGCGCGCGGACGGCTGGCACAAGCGCACGCGTCGGCCGAGATGGACGCGCTCGTGGCCCGCGCCGAGGCCGACGCGCTCGAGCAGGCTGCGCGCGAGCTCATCGACGCCACCGGCCAGGCGCGCGCCGGGAGCTGATCGGGCCGTCGTGTGGCCCCGGTCCTGCGAGCTGAGCTCGGGGCCGCAAACTCCGGCTTTCGCGACACCTCGCGCGGACCGTTTTGGCTGCATGCACCTAGTAAACTGAAGGGTGCAAACACTCCCACGCCGCCGCCGTGCGCGAGGGGTGGGCCGGGACGGGTTTCCGTCCGGACCGTCCGCCAGCATTCCCTCCCCCCGCTCGGCCGCCACGGAGCCGAGATTGGACAGCCGAGGCAGGCGGAACGAGAGGAGCAGTACTTGATGTCGAACGCACCGCAAACGCAAATCAGCTCCGACCCCCGGGCGGTCGATGGCCTCGCAGTGCGCCGGTACTTCACGACGCCTGGGACCCACCCGTTCGAGGCCGTGGAGTGGGAGCTTCGCGATGCGCGGATCGGACACGGCGACAAGGTGTCGTTCGAGCAGCACGACGTCGAGTTCCCCAAGGCGTGGTCTCAGAACGCGACGAACATCGTCGCGCAGAAGTACTTCCGCGGCCAGCTCGGCTCACCGGCGCGCGAGAGCTCCGTCAAGCAGATGATCGGCCGCGTCGCGGGAACGATCTCCGCCTGGGGTCGCGAGCGTGGCTACTTCGTCACCGACGAGGACGCTGACACCTTCGAGGCGGAGCTGACCCACATCCTGCTGCACCAGCTCGCGGCGTTCAACTCGCCCGTGTGGTTCAACGTGGGATTCGAGGAGAGCCCGCAGTGCTCGGCGTGCTTCATCCTCTCGGTCGAGGACGAGATCGAGTCGATTCTCGGCTGGAACACCAAGGAGGGCAAGATCTTCCGGGGCGGCTCAGGCTCGGGCATCAACCTCTCCAAGATCCGTGGCTCGATGGAGCCGCTGTCCAAGGGCGGCACGGCTTCCGGACCGGTGAGCTTCATGCGCGGGGCCGACGCGTGGGCGGGGACGATCAAGTCCGGCGGCAAGACGCGCCGGGCGGCCAAGATGATCGTGCTCGACGTCGACCACCCTGACATCCGCGACTTCATCTGGTGCAAGGCCAAGGAAGAGGACAAGGCCGCCGCGCTGCGCGACGCCGGCTTCGACATGTCCATCGACGGCGACGGCTTCTACTCCATCCAGTACCAGAACGCCAACAACTCGGTACGGGTCTCTGACGAGTTCATGCGCGCCGTCGAGAACGGCGAGGACTGGC
>DASXCN010000346.1:0-2290 GCA_036491155.1 Solirubrobacteraceae bacterium
GCCGCCGCGCTCGCGCCAGTCGAAGGTCGAGCCGCCGGCCTGCAGGTCGGCGCCGGCACAGAAGCCCCGCCCCGCCCCGGTGATGACGATCGCCCGTACCGCGTCGTCGGCGTCGGCGGCATCGAAGGCCGTCATCAGCTCTTGGCCCATCGTCGGGGTCCAGGCGTTGAGGCGGTCGGGTCGGTTCAGCGTGATCGTGAGGACGCCGTCGGCGGCCTCGGCGGTGATCTGTTCGTAGGTCATGGGGGCATCCTACGGGCCAACTTGTAAGTCTGAACTTATTAGTCTAAGCTGATGATCATGCCAGCTTCGACTTCCACCGCCGCGCACAACGTCGACCAGATCGCCGCCGCCCTGCGCGTGAGCGTCGGTCTGCTGGTCCGCCGGATGCGCCAGATCCCAGTGGAGGGTGAACTGACGCTGTCGGAGACATCAGCCCTCGCGCGACTTGACCGGGGTGGTCCGACCACGCCGGGGGCCCTGGCCAAGCAGGAGCAGATCAGCCCGCAGTCGATGGGAGCGACCCTGGGGGCGCTGGAGGCTCGCGGCCTCATCGAGCGCGCTCCCGACCCCGACGACGGACGCCGCGCGGTAATGTCGATCACCGATGCCGGGCTCGACCTGCTGCGCAGCCGCCGCACCGCCAAGGTCCAGCAGCTGTCCCGAGCGCTGTCGACGGAGTTCACACCCGACGAGCTGACGCGGCTCGCGGCGATCACGCCGCTCCTGGAGCGACTGGCCCAGAGCATCTGATGGCGCGGGCCTCAGACGACGGCTACAAGTGGGTCGCGCTCTCCAACACCACGATGGCCGTGTTCATGTCGGCGCTGGACGGCTCGATCGTGATCATCGCGCTGCCGGCGATCTTCCGCGGCATCCACCTCGACCCGCTGGCCCCGGGCAACATCAGCTACCTGCTGTGGATGATCATGGGCTACCGCCTCGTGCAGGCGGTGCTGGTGGTCACGCTCGGGCGCCTGGGCGACATCTACGGGCGGGTCCGGATCTACAACGCCGGCTTCGCGGTCTTCACCTTCGCCTCGATCCTGCTCTCCCTCGATCCGTTCCGCGGGGGCGCAGGCGCCATGTGGCTGATCGGCTGGCGCGTGCTGCAGGCGCTGGGAGGCTCGATGCTGACGGCCAACTCGGCCGCGATCCTCACCGACGCGTTCCCGACTGAACAGCGCGGCTTCGCGCTGGGCACCAATCAGATCGCGGCCATCGCCGGCCAGTTCGTCGGGCTCATCGCCGGTGGGCTGCTCGCCGCCATCGACTGGCGTGCCGTGTTCTGGGTCAACGTGCCGGTGGGCGTGTTCGGGACCGTGTGGGCCTACCACAAGCTGCGCGAGACCTCCGAGCGCCACCCGGCCAAGATCGACTGGTGGGGCAACGTCACCTTCGCCGTCGGACTGGGCGCGGTGCTCATCGCCATCACCTACGGCATCCAGCCCTACGGCGGCCACGCCATGGGCTGGACCAACCCTTGGGTCCGGGCCGGCCTGATCGGCGGGGTGGCGCTGCTGGGGCTCTTCGTCGCCATCGAGCGCCGCGTGGCCGAGCCCATGTTCCAGGTCGGCCTGTTCCGCATCCGCGCCTTCGCCTGGGGCAGCGTGGCCGGCCTGCTGGCCGCGACCGCGCGGGGGGGCCTGCAGTTCATGCTCATCATCTGGCTGCAGGGCATCTGGCTGCCCCTGCACGGCTACAACTACGTCGACACCCCACTGTGGGCCGGCATCTACCTGCTCCCGCTCACGGTCGCCTTCCTCGCCTCCGGCCCGATCTCCGGGTACCTGTCGGACCGCTTCGGGTCACGCGGCTTTGCCACCATCGGGATGCTGGTGTTCGCCGCCAGCTTCATCGGCCTGCTGCTGTTGCCGGTGGACTTCTCCTATCCCGCCTTCGCCGTGCTGATGGTCGTCAACGGCATCGGGGTGGGCATGTTCGCCGCGCCCAACTCGTCATCGATCATGGGCAGCGTCCCGCCCTCCCAGCGCGGCGCCGCCTCGGGGATGCGCTCGACCTTCCAGAACACGGGCACGGCGCTCTCGATCGGCGTGTTCTTCTCGCTGATGATCGCCGGGCTGGCCAGCAGCCTTCCCCACACGCTGACCAGCGGTCTGGTGGGGCAGGGCGTGCCGCACGCGGTGGCCCAGCAGGTCGGCGCGCTCCCGCCGGTGTCGTCGCTGTTCGCCGCCGTGCTCGGGGTCAACCCGGTGGCCCACCTGCTCGGCACGACGCACGTGCTCGCCTCGCTGCCGCCCGCCAACCAGGCCGTCCTCACCGGACACCA
>DASXCN010000347.1:0-3223 GCA_036491155.1 Solirubrobacteraceae bacterium
CCGTTCGCGCTGGGCTGGATCATCGGCGGCGGCGTGGGCACCGCGCTCACGGCGCTGCTGTGGGGCGGCCTGGTGCGCGTGTTCCTGTTGCACCACGTGACCTGGTCGATCAACTCCGTCTGCCACTTCTTCGGGCGCAAGCGCTTTGACATCGAGGACGAGAGCCGCAACGTGTTCTGGCTGGCGCCGTTCTCGATGGGCGAGGCCTGGCATCACAACCACCATGCCTTCCCCACCTCCGCCTTCCACGGCCTGCGCCTCTGGGAGCGCATCGCCGACCCCACCGGGCTGGTGATCGCGCTGCTCGAGAAGCTGGGCCTGGTCTGGGACGTGGTGCGCGTCAGCCCCGACCGTCAGGCGGCCAAGACGCTGCCCTCCACGCGCGGCTCAAAGACGCTGCCCGCCTCGGGCACCTGATCTCACACTCTCGCGCGTCGGCGCGTTTGATGGGCAGTACCGCGAACGAGAGGAGCCGGCATGGCCACCCTGGCTGCCGACGTGATAACCGGCGTGCGCGAACGCGTCGACGGACTTGACTGGAGCGCGCTCACCGCGCAGCTCGACGAAGAGGGACACGCCGTCACCCCCGCGCTGCTGAGCGCGGACGAGTGCGCGGAGCTGGCTGGACTCTTCGACGGCGGACGCTTCCGCTCGACCATCGACATGGCGCGCCACCGCTTCGGCGACGGGCGCTACCGCTATTTCGACCACCCGCTGCCCGAGCTCATCGCCGACCTCCGCGCCTCCTTCTACCCGCACCTGGCGCCGGTGGCCAACCGCTGGAGCGAGCGCCTGCGCGGTGACACCCCCACCTTCCCTCTCGCCCATGAGGAGCTGCTCGAGCGCTGCCGCGAGGCCCGGCAGACGCGGCCGACGCCGCTCATCCTCCGCTACGGACCGGGCGACTGGAACGCGCTGCACCAGGACCTCTACGGCGAGGTGTTCTTCCCGTTCCAGATCCTGACGGTGCTCTCGCGCCGCGGCGTCGACTTCGAGGGCGGCGAGTTCGTGTTGATGGAGCAGCGTCCTCGCGCGCAGAGCCGCGCCCATGTGCTGACACCTCCGCAGGGTGCCTTCGTCATCTTCCCCACCCGCGAGCGTCCCGGCCGGGGCCGCACCGGCTATCACCGCATCGGTATGCGCCACGGAGTCTCGACGGTCACGACGGGAAGCCGCACCGCCCTGGGGGTGATCTTCCATGATGCCCGTTGAGCTGCGCCCCTCCGCGCTGGCGTGGACCGTGTGCGAGAGCCCGCTGGGCCCACTGACGCTGCTCGGCGATCACGACGGCCTGCACGCCGTGTACTTCCGCGGCCGCAGCGGTCCGCTGGACGAGGCGGCCCGGGACGGCGCGCCCTTCGCCGGCGCCGTCGCACAGCTGGACGAGTACTTCGCGGGCGAGCGCGTCGCCTTCGACCTGCCGCTGGTCCTCACCGGCACGGCGTTCCAGCGCCGCGTGTGGGAGCTGCTGCGCACCATCGAGTTCGGCGCCACGCGCAGCTACGGCGACATCGCCGCCGAGATGGGTCGACTTGACCGCATCCGCGCCGTGGGCGCGGCGGTCGGCCGCACGCCGGTGCCGATCATCGTCCCCTGCCATCGCGTGATCGGGGCCGATGGGAGCCTCACCGGCTACGGCGGCGGGCTGCAGCGCAAGCAGGCGCTACTGGACCTGGAGTCACGGGTCTCCGGGGGCGGCGCGCCGCCCGGTGTATGGGCGGGGCGTCAGCTCTCGCTGCTGGCCTAGCGTCCGGAGCTCTCCAGCGCTTCCAACGCTTCCAACGCTTCCAACGCTTCGGCGCTCAGGCGGACTCGAGCGGGCCCATGGTCAGACCGGCGTCGTCGAGGGCGACCCAGTAGCCCTCGGCATCCTCGCGCGGGCCGCTCCACACGATGGCGCAGCCCTTGTTGTGGATCCGGTCGGCGATGCGGTACCCGTCGGCCAGCGTCACGCCGGGAACGACGCGCGAGAGCGTCTCCGCCACGTGATCAAACGTATTGAACTCGTCGTTGAGAACCACCACTCGCCACAGGCCGCCGAGGCCTGAACCTGGCAAGCCGGTGCGCGGCAGCTCGACCGTCAGGGACATCGGTCGCCAGCATAGCGGCACCCGGCCAACTCCGGCACCCTACTTTTGGTCAGTCTTCTTGGCCCAATAGCGCTCATAACCCGCGAAGAGCTGCTCCACGGGGGCGGCCTGTTCGTAGGCGGCGGCCTGCTCGGGGCTGCCGTCGCGCTGGATCTCCTGCTGGACGGTGGAGACGAATGCGTCGTGGCCCCCGTCGCGGGCAAGCGTCGACCAGGCATCAAGCCGCGCGTCGAGATCGTCGAGTTGATGCGCGACCTCCTCGCTTGACCCGAAGTGGGTCATGGCCAGCCGCTCGGGACGCCACGCGCGGACCAGCGCGATCGACTCGTGCCAGGCCTCGACGTCGATGTCGGGGGGCGGCGTCGGCGGGATGGTCATCGACTCGGGCGTGATTCGCACCCCGCCCACGTCCCCGACGAACGCCGTGCCGTCGTGCAGGTAGGAGACGTGATGGGAGGCATGCCCGGGCGTGTACTCGACCCGGTAGGCGCCGTCGCGGATCGTCTCACCGCCGCTGAGCACCTCGAGATTGGCCTCGGGCACCGGCAGCATCTCGCCCCATAGCCGCTCCATGTCGTCGCCGTAGAGCCGCGTAGCGCTGTTGTACAGGCGCTCGGGGTCGATCATGTGCTTGGCGCCTCGCTCGTGCACGTACACGCGGAGGTCGGGCCAGCGCTCCACCAGCGAGCCCGACACCCCCGCGTGATCGAAGTGGATGTGGGTGAGGAGCAGCGCCGAGGGGCGGTCATCGCCCAGCGCCTCGAGCAGGACCGGCAGGCACGAGGTCGGTCCGGGATCGATGAGGACGTCGCCGACCTGCCAGCACCCGATCACGCGGGCGCGGCCCAAGTGCATGAGATCGATCACGCGCACGACGTCGGGAACGGCCGAGGGTTACTTGTCGGCCCGGCGATTGGCGGCCTCGGAGGCCGGCCGGATCACGGTGGTGTCGTCGTCGTCAAGCGGCTTGAACGCGACGGTGCGTTCGATCTCGCTGCGGTCATCCGGCTCGGCGACCTCCGTCGGGGTGTCGTCCACGACATCCTCGGCGTCCTCTGCCTCGGCGTCGGCCTCATCCTCGATGTCGTCCTCGTCGTGCCCGCCTTCGTCGTCGCTCCTCAACTCCTCGTCGC
>DASXCN010000348.1:0-4076 GCA_036491155.1 Solirubrobacteraceae bacterium
ACCCGTTCGTCGCGCCGTACTTCAACTTCCTGCTCGAGCGGACGCCGAAGGAACAGCCAGACGACCCGCTCAACTACCGAAAGGACGAATACCCGGAGAGCTAACGCAGCCGGCCCTTACGTGCACGTCGGCTACGACTTCGGCTTTTCGTCCAAGGGGGTATCCGGTTCGCTGCCCCGCCTTGTTGCTGCTCGCATGGCGCGTGCGTGTCGCGCGGCTCCACCGTCTGGCGTATGGGCAGGAACTTTTGGCACCGCGCGGGCGTTGTAGGGAGGATGTTGGGGATGGAGAGCGATGCGAACGTGATCGCCCGCTCGGTCGACCAGCCCGCGGTGTTTCGGGTGTTGTTCGATCGCTACTTCGCGGAGGTGCACCGCTATCTGGTTAATCGCCTTGCCGAACCCGCGGTTGCGGAGGAGCTGGCCGCTGAGACGTTCGTGCGCGCCTTCGCGGCGCGGGATCGCTACCGAGACAGAGAGTCGGGTACGCGTGCGTGGTTGTTCACGATCGCTACCAACCTGCTGCGCGACGAGGCCCGTGCTCGCGGGCGCCGGCGATCGGTACTCGACCGCCTCGCCCGGGAACGTGAGACCGTCGATGCCCCGTCCCTGGGGGCGGACCCGGAGTTGGAGATAGCGTTGGAGGAACTCCCCGCCCACGAGCGCGAGGCGCTGTTGTTGTTCGCGTGGGCCGACCTCTCCTACGAAGAGATCGCGGTGGTGTTGGGTGTCCGGATTGGCACCGTGCGGTCCCGGATCCATCGAGCGCGCACCAAACTACGCGCGCGGCTTGAGCCGGGCGCCGGGAGCTCCACGATCGCTTCAGTCGGAAGGGCGGTGCCGTGACCGAGCTTGAACGCCTGCGCGAGGCCAGATCCTTCCCCGCGCTCGATGATGCGGCGGAACAGAGGGCGCGCATTCGCCTGGAGGCAGCGATCTCAGGCGCTTCCGCGCAGCCCGGGCGGCTTCGCCGCCACCGGCGGCTCGCGGCGGCCGCCGGGGTGGGGGCGGCACTGACAGTCGCCGCGCTCGTGGTCAGCGCCTTGCTGCCCGGTCACGCTGGCTCGCCCGCCGGGCCCCAGCTCGCCGACGCCGCGCGCGCCTGCACCGCCACTCAGCCGGCCTCGCCGCACGGCTGCCTGCTCGCGATCAGCCATCTGGCGCGCCGGCAAGCACTGCCAGGCGCAGGGCGAATCGTCTACCAGCGCAACCTGTTCGTCGAGGCGGTCAAGCGCTTCGGCCCACCCGGCAACCAGAATTCGGCACGGTTCAAGTCGCTGGCGGGCGCGCCGCGGGTGTTTCAGGTCCAGCGCGCGGTGTCCGAGGAGATCTGGCTGGCCCCCGACGGCAGCGGCCGCACCGCCGCCGGGAAGCAGGGGCCCGCCGAGCCGTCGAGCGCGTGGGACGCGGCCGCCTGGCGCGCAGCCGACGCGCCGCGGCTGTCGCAACTCCTGCCCTGGAGCCGAGGGTTCCAGCCTCGGACGCGTGACTTCCCCGCCGGTGGGGTCGACGAGTTCTACATCGGCAACAGCAACCTCCCCGCCGTCCTGCCAGCGAAAGACCCACTCTCGGTTCTTCCGCGCGATCCGACGGCGCTTGAGGGCTGGCTGCGCCACGCCGCCTGGCATCAACGCGAAGCCGGTCCCGCCGCGGGCGCATGCGAGCCCTCGCTGCGCGGGTGCAGCCTCGGCCAGCGCCGTGACATCAACAACACCGTCGGCACCGACATCACGAGTTTCCTGCGCTACCCGCCAACACCTCCCCGCCTGCGCGCCGCCCTCTTCCAAGTCCTCGCGCGCATCCCAGGCGCCCGGCTGCTCGCCCTGACGCGCGATCCCGGCGGCCGCCGCGCCGCCGCGATCCAACTGCCCGCACAGATGAATGACGGCCTCGACGTGATCGCCTTCGACACGCACGACTCGCGGCTGCTTGCCGAAGGAAGCGCCGCCCACGGCACTGATCCCGCCGCCATCCGCTGGCAGCACATCTACAACCTTCAAACCGCACGCGTCCCCGGACTAGGCCACCGGCCAGCGCACTAACCAAGCGGAGCCCAGCGGCCCTGACAGTCGCTCAGCCCGCCTCTGATCAGCCGAGTCCGCAGATCACCCCCCAACGCTACGTGCCGCCTCACGAATGGGGCAGCGAACCGGATACCCCATTTCGTCCAAAAGCAGGACCGATTTGTCAGGTCATGTCCGGTCGGCTGCTTGACGTCGGTGTAGAGGTCGCCCTGTGCGGCTCCTGAGCCGGCGTGACCACCTCCGGGGCCCCGTAAGGCGTACGCGAGCGTGACCGCGAGCACGGCGCCCGTGAGGGGCCGGGCCCGTTGGTTGCGGACACCTTGATGATTCCGTGAGGAGCAGCGCGGCGACCGTGGCGCCGATCAGTTGGACGCCGATGTAGCCGGGCACGCGGCGCCAGGGCGGCGGTGCGGCTGATCGCCGGCGGTCCTCCGATGCGCTCAGCGCTGAGCCAAGCAGTGCCGCGGCAGGTCGCGGGATCGTCGACGCGCGTAGTCGCCGCCATCACCCTGGTCGGATGATGGACCGCCACACGGGGCTCGACCTCCTCAGACAGATCAGGCGAACCTTCTTGCGGCCCCGCGGGCATTAGTGTCAGGCGCGCCAATGCCCGCGCCTTTCCATCTCGAGAACCGCCACGCGCTGGTCACGGGCTGCGGCAGCGCGCGCGGCATCGGCTTCGCGTGCGCGCGGATGCTGCAGCGGCTGGGGGCGCGGGTGTCGATCACGTCCACCACCGAGCGGATTCATGAGCGCGGCGGCGAGCTGGACGACAAGACGTTCGCGTACGTGGCCGACCTCACCGACCGCTCGCAGGTCTCCGCGCTCGCGAGCGCCGCGGGGGAAGCGCACGGGCCAGTGGACATCCTCGTGAACGCCGCCGGGATGGTGCAGAGCGGTGTCGCGCCGGCGCCCGAGATGGCGTTCGCCGAGCTGCCTTCGGAGGTGCTCGATCGCCAGCTCGACATTACCCTCAAGACCGCGTTCCACATGACTCAGGCGCTGCTACCGGGGATGGTCGAGCGCGGCCACGGGCGGATCGTGATGGTGTCGTCGGTCACCGGGCCGCTCGTGACGGCGCCCGGTTCGACCGCCTATGCCACCGCCAAGGGAGCGATGGATGGGCTCATGCGTACGATCGCCATCGAGAACGGCCGCCACGGCGTGACCGCGAACTCGGTGGCGCCGGGCTGGATCGAGACCGAGTCGTCGGAACCGGACGAGCTGGTGGCCGGCAGGCACACGCCGATCGGGCGCCCGGCACCGCCGACGAGGTGGCGGCGCTCGTGGTCTTCCTCTGCTCGGACGATGCGAGCTACGTCACGGGCCAGTCGCTCGTTGTTGACGGTGGCAACATCATCCAGGAGCCTCATGGGATCGACCTGTACGGCGACGCGTAGGACCGCCTTGTGACCTCCGTTCTCGAAGCCACGCCTCCGCGCTTCACGACCGATGACGTGGCGCGCATCGCCGCCGAGCTGTTCGGGGTCGAGGGCAGGGCCAGGAATCTCGGCAGCGAGCGCGATCAGACCTTCCTGGTGGAGGGAGCGGACGATGCCGGGGTCGTGAAGATCTCCAACCTCGGCGAGCGGCCGGACACGCTCGACCTCGAGGCCGAGGCGATCCTTCACATCGGGCGCGTGGACACGGAGCTGCCCGTGGCGCGCCCGCGCGCGGTGTCGGACGGCGCCGGCGCGGCGGCCTACCGCACCACGGTGGAGGGACCCGACGGTACGCACTTCGTGCGCCTGTTCGAGCGGCTCCAGGGCCACGACGGCGGCCCCGACCTGCCCGACGACGCGGTGCGCGACTACGGCGCCACCCACGCGCGGCTCAACCTCGCCCTCCGCGGCTTCTTCCATCCGGCGGCGGGTCGCGAGCTGTTGTGGGACCTGGCCCACGCGTCGCGGCTCCGGCCCCTCACCGGCTCGATCGAGGACCCGCACCGCCGCCGCCTGGTGGAGGACGTGCTCGACCGCTACGACGAGCGCGTGGCGCCGCGCTGGCTGCGGCTGCGCCTGCAGGTGGTGCATGGCGACCTCAACCTGGACAA
>DASXCN010000349.1:0-3744 GCA_036491155.1 Solirubrobacteraceae bacterium
ACGCTAACGACCTCGTAGACTCGCCAGAGTGAACGAATTCCTGAGTCTCTTCACCCAGTCCTCCAAGCTCCTGCGCGAGGCGGCCGACGAGGCGATGAGCCGCCACGGGGTGCGGGTGGGACAGAACATCATCCTCGAGGCACTGTGGGCGCAGGACGGGCTCACACCGGGCGAGATCGCCCGCCGCCAGCACCTGTCCACTCCCACGGTCGTGAACGGCGCGACCCGCATGGAGGACGCCGGCCTCATCACCCGCAAGCGCGACAGCACCGACGCTCGTCTGGTCCGCCTGTACCTCACCCGCCGAGCGCGGGCGATTCGACAGGCCATCGAGGACGAGCGATCGGCGCTCGAGGAACGCGCGACCAGCACCCTCACCGATCAGGAACGGCGCCATCTCTACAGCGCGCTGGGCAAGATCGTCCAGGCGCTTTCGGCCGACTAGGCCGAGGACGGGCGAGCGAGCCGGGCGCGCGGGCGAGAGTCAGTGCGACGGCAGGTTGGTCAGCCGCGTGGCCAACAGCTCGCCAGAGCGCCGGATGTGCGCCTGCATCAAGTCGCGCGCAGCAACGCCGTCGCGGCGTTCCACCGCCTCGCGGATGGCACGGTGCTGTGCGACGTTCTCGGTGAGCAGCCGCAGGTCGCTCAACACCCCCCAGGTCAGGTTGCGGGGGAAGCGCCGGTGCAGCTGCTGGATGGTCGTGCGCAGCACCTCGTTGTGCGAGGCCTCGTGCAGCACCTCATGGAAGGCGTCGTTGGCGGCCTGCCAGTTGCGCCCGCTCACCGCGCCGCGGTTGCCGTCGACCGCGAACGCGTTGACCGCCTCCTCGAAGAGCTTCTCGGCGGCGAGCAGCCGGTCCATCTGGTCCTGGGTGGCGAGGTCGGCTGCGACCTCGGCGGCTAGGCCCTCCAGCACGGCCCGGACGGTGTAGGCCTCGCGCAGGTCGCGCAGCGTGGGCAGCCGGACACGGGCGCCGCGATGGGGGATCTGCTCCACCACGCCGCGCTCGGTGAGCGTCTTGAGCGCCTCGCGCACCGGGGTGCGGCTGACCTCGAACTCCGTGGCCAGGGTGTTCTGCCGCAGCCAGGTGCCGGCGGGCCAGTCGCCGCCGACGATCCGGGCGTGGATCGCGTCAGCGAGCCGCTCGGTCAGCGCGGGGTCCGAATTGTCGATCATCTCGGGATTGTGCATTCTGACCGGTGCGGCAGATCGGTCCGGCGCCGCCGGTCAGGCGGCAACCGACCCGCTGACCTCGGTGCCGCGGTTGACGCGGTCCAGCAGCGCGGCAGCCGCTGCCATCGCGCCCAGCGCCGGGACTGGCACGCCCGTGAGATCGGCCAGCTCCACCACCGCGCCGACGAGCGGCGCGAGCTCGAGCGCCTTGCCCGCCTCGAGGTCCTGGAGCATCGAGGTGCGGTGGTCTCCCACCTTCTCGGCGCCGGCCAGCCGTCGCTCGATCGAGATCTCGGGCGTGCGACCCAGGGCCGCGGCGACGTCACGGACCTCGGTCATGACGTCGGCGGCGAGCTGCCGCGTCGGCGGGCACGTCGCGATCTGCACCATGGTGGCGCGCGTGAGCGCGCTGAGCGGGTTGAAGGCGGCGTTGCCCATGAGCTTGAGCCACACGTCGGCGCGGATGTCGCGCTCGACCGGGCACTTCAGGCCTCCGGCCACCATCGCCTCCGAGAAGACACGGCAGCGCTCGGAGTCAGAGCTGTCGGGCTCACCGATGGTGAAGCGGGTCCCCTCGACGTGGCGCACCACCCCCGGGCCCTCGAGCTCGGTGGAGGAGTACACGACACAGCCGATCGCGCGTGCCGGGTCCAAGATGGCGCTGACCGCGCCGCCCGGGTCGACGGCCTCGATGCGGCGGCCGGCGTAGGGGCCGGGCTCGCCGTGGAAGTACCACCACGGGATGCCGTTCTGGGCGGCGACGATGCTCGTGTCCGGACCCAGCAGGGGCGAGACCAGAGGGCCGGAGGCGGCGTAGTCCTGGGCCTTGAGGCCGAGCACGATGAAGTCCACTGGGCCCACCTCGCCCGGATCGTCGGTGGCGGAGACATCGGCGTGGAAGTCGCCGCGCGGGCTGAGCACCTGCACACCGTCGCGGCGCATGGCCTCGAGGTGGCGGCCGCGGGCGATGAGCGTCACGTCACTGCCGCCCCGATGGAGCGCCGCTCCGACGTACGCGCCGATCGCCCCGGCGCCGAGGACCGCGACCCTCACTGCCCGACGAGCTCGGGCATCAGCCGGCGCTGAACCTTGCCGGTGGGGCCCTTGGGGATGGCGTCGAGCAGCGCGATCGAGGCCGGAACCTTGAAGGAGGCGAGGCTGGCCGCGCAGTGGGCCTGCAACTCGTCGGCGGTGACCGGGCCGGCGGCGACGACGGCCGCCGCCACCTGCTCCCCGTACTTGGCGTCCTCGCGGGCGTAGACCACCGCCTCGGCGACGGAGGGGTGGCGCAGCAGCGCGTCCTCGACCTCCAGCGGCGAGATCTTCTCGCCTCCGCGGTTGATCATCTCCTTGATCCGCCCTTCCAGGGCCAGGTAGCCGTCGTCCGACAGCTTGCCGAGGTCGCCGGTGCGAAACCAGCCGTCGCGAAACGAGGCGGCGTTGGCCTCCGGGTTGTCGAGGTAGCTGTCCACCACGGAGTCCCCGCGCACCGCGACCTCGCCGACCTCGCCGGCCGCCACCGGGCGCCACTCGTCGTCGAGGATGGCGATCCGGGTGCCCGTGGCCAGCCCCACCGAGCCGTGGCGGCGCTCGGCCGGGGGCAGCGGATTGGAGGCCATTTGGTGCGCCGCCTCGGTCATCCCGTAGGCCTGGACGAGCGGGACGCGCAGGCGCTCCTCGGTCTGGTCCTGCAGCGTCGAGGCCAGCGAGGAGCTGCAGGAGCGCGCGAAGCGCAGAGGGTGCTCCGGGACCGGGTCATCGGCCGCTCGTGCGGTCAGCACCGCGTGGATCGTCGGCACCGCCGAGTACCACGTGGCGCCGTGCGTCACCGTGTCGCGCCAGAACGCCGAGGCGCTGAACCGCGGCGGCACCAGCACCGTGCCGCCGGTGGAGAGCGTCGCCAGCGTGGACGCCACCAGCCCGTGCACGTGAAAGAGGGGCATGACGCAGTGGCTGACGTCGGCGCCGCCCAGCGCGTACGTCGCGGCCACCGCGCGCGCCGAGCTGGCCAGGTTGCGCTGGCGCAGGGGGACGACCTTGGGCCGGCTGGTGGTGCCGCTCGTATGCAGCAGCAGCGCGCGCGCCTCGGGGTCGCGCGGGACCAGCGACCCGCCCATCCCGCCCTCCTCATCGGCGACGGTCAGCGCGGCCGGCGTGTGAGCGGTGGCGTCCAGCACGCGCGTGCCGAGCTCGGCACACACTCCGCGGGCGGCCTCGCCCGCTCCGCCGTGCAGGATCATCGCCCGCGGCCGCAGATCGCCGAGGTAGCCGCGGAACTCGTCGGCGGTGTAGGCGGAATTGAGCGGCGCCGCCGCCGCCCCGGCGGCGATGATGGCCAGGAACGCGATGACCATCTCGGGCCCATTGGTGAACGACATGGCGACCGCGTCGCCCGGCGCGATGCCGACCCCGACGAGCTCGGAAGCCACCCGATCGACGGCCGCATGCATCTCGGCATAGCTCACCGTGGCGCCGTCCCCGGGCACGACGAGCGCTGGGTGCCCATCGTTTCGCTCGATCAGGTCAAGCAACGCCTCAGCGGTCATCTCTCCTCCCGGGTGTCAGCTTAG
>DASXCN010000350.1:0-5906 GCA_036491155.1 Solirubrobacteraceae bacterium
ACGAGTTGAGAGCTGCCCGGCTGGTGGAGATCGCCCAACCCCTTGTGATCGAGGACGTGCCCGACCCGCACCCCGGGCCGCGGGAGGCGATCGTCAAGGTTGAGGTCGAGGGCATCTGCCGCACCGACTGGCACACCTGGCAGGGCGACTGGTCCTGGGTGGGGCTGGCGCCCCCGCTGCCGATCATCATGGGGCACGAGTTCGCCGGCGACGTCGTGGAGGTGGGCAACGAGGTCAACGCGATCCGCGTCGGCGACCGTGTGGCCGTGCCGTTCCACGAGGCCTGCGGCAACTGTGGCTATTGCCGTCAGGGGCGCACCAACCTGTGCGACGCCATGGAGTTCCTGGGGATGACCCACGACGGCGGCTACGCGGAGTACGTGCGCGTGGTCAACGCCGACCTGAACTGCGTGCCGCTGCCCGAGTCGGTCTCCTACGACGCGGCCGCCGCGCTGGGCTGCCGCTTCATGACCGCCTGGCACGCGGTGCAACACCAGGCCCGGTTGCGCGCCGGCGAGTGGCTGGCGGTGCACGGCGTGGGCGGGATCGGACTGTCCGCGGTCCAGATCGGCGCGGCCACCGGCGCCGTGGTCATCGCCGTCGACATCGACGACCGCAAGCTCGAGGCGGCCCGGAGCCAGGGTGCCGCGCTGACCATCAACGCCCGGAGCACCGACGTCGTCGCCGCGATCAAGGAGGCCACCAGCGGCGGCGCCGACGTCGCGCTCGGCGGGCTGGGCACGGCGTCGCTCGTGCACGCCGCGATCATGAGCCTGCGCAAGGGCGGCCGCCTGGTCCAGGTGGGCCTGACCAGCAAGGCCGAGGAGGGCATCGTCGGGATCCCTCTCGACGAGCTCATCGAGGCCGAGCTCACCATCGTGGGCAGCGTCGGCAACCCGCACGTCCACCTCCCGGCGCTGCTGAGCCTCGTCGGCGAGCAGCGCCTGGACCCGGCCGGGCTGGTCACCGAGCGCACCGGGCTGGATGGCGCTCAGAGCGTGCTCGAGCGCATGACCAGCTTCGACACCGTCGGGTTCGCATTGATCGAGGATCTCTGAGCGGGACGGCCGTGCGTTTGTATACACTGCACACTGAACAGACCCGTTGCGCCGACTCCTCGAAAGGCCGCTTCATGTCCATCTCCAAAGGCCGTACCGCGCGGCGCTCGGACCGGTATGGGTTGCGCCGCCGCGACGGCGACGGCGACGCGCCCCCTGAACGCCCACCCTCGCTGGCCGAGCACGTCTGCCGGGTCATCCGCGAGGACATTCTGACCGGGCGCCAGGCCGCGGGCGCGCGTCTCACCGAGGCGATCGTCATGGAGCGCACCGGCGTCAGCCGCACCCCCGTGCGCGAGGGGTTGCGCATGCTCGAGGGGGAGGGCCTGGTCATCACCTACCGCAGCCGGGGCACCTTCGTCACCTACCGCCTCACCGCCGAGGAGGCGCAGTTGCTCTACGAGGTGCGCCTCGTGCTCGAGCCGCATCTGGCCCGGCTGGGCGCCGAGCGCATGACCCCCGAGGTGCTGGCCTCGGTCGAGGACGTGCTGGCACGGTTCGTCGAGGCGCTGGACGCCGCCGAGGCTCGGGAGGCCGGGCAGCTCGACGCCGAGTTTCACCTCACCATCTACGAGGCCTCGGGCAGCGAGCTGCTCAGCGTGCTCCGCGGCTACTGGACGCGCCTGCAGCTCGAGCTGTCCGAGCGGGTCTACACCACCGAGGTGCCGCGGCGCTTCTTGGACGAGCACCTCCAGATCCTCGACGCGCTCAAGGCGGGCGACCCCAAACTGGTGGAGGAGCGGATGCGCAAGCACATCGAGCACGGCCGCACCGTCCTGAAGAAGGCGCTCGCCAAATGACGGCGCTCAAGTTCGGGCTGGCCGTCGAGAACTTCACCCCCGCGCCGCGGGTGCCCGACCTCGACGCGATCGTGGCCTACGCCCGGCGCGCCGAGGAGCTCGGCTACGACTCGCTGTGGGCGTGGGACCACATGTTCCTGGGCACCGGGCGCCCCTTCCCCTTCCTGGAGTCGCTGACGACGCTGACGGTGCTCGCGCGGGAGACCGAGCGCGTCGAGTTGGGGACCGGCATCCTCGTGCTGCCGCTGCGCAGCGCCGCGGTGCTGGCCAAGACCGCCGCCACCCTGGAGCTCGTCTCCGACGGCCGCCTCACCCTGGGCATGGCGGTGGGCTGGTATGAGCGCGAGTTCGACGCGTGCGGGGTCCCGTTCAAGCAGCGCGGGAAGATCTTCGAGGAGAACCTCGAGCTGATGAAGCAGTTCTGGACCGGCGAGCGCGTCACCGGCGAGGCCCGCGGGGTGCCCTTCCGCAACGCCCTGATGCTGCCCAAGCCCTCGCCCCGGGAGCGGCCGCGGCTGCTCGTCGGCGGCTACGTGGACAAGGTGCTCAAGCGCGTCGCCGAGCGCTCGGATGGCTGGCTCACCTACTTCTATGAGCCCGAGGCGTTCAGCACCGCGTGGACGCGCATCCGCGCGTACGCGGAGGAGGCGGGCCGGGACCCCGATGCCCTGGACAACGTGGCCCAGCTGACGCTGTGCATCGACGACAGCTTCGAGGCCGCCGACACCCGCGCCCGCCAGTACATCAACGACTACTTCGACCTCCCCGCGTGGAGCGAGTCCACCGCTGAGTCGGCGATCCGCGGCACCCCGGAGCAGTGCGCCGAGCAGATCGCGCAGCAGGCCGCCGTCGGCGTGCAGCACATCTGCCTGGTCCCCTGCGACTACGAGTCCGAGCAGGTCGAGCGCTTCGCCGCCGAGGTCATGCCACTCGTCTCCGACATCGCGGTCGGCGCGTCATGAGCGGGGCCAACGACAAGCTCATGACGCTGGCGGACGCGGCCGCGCTGGTCAGCGACGGCGACACGGTGGTGGCCGGCGGCTGCTGCTACTCGCGGACGCCGTGGGCGATGCTGCTCGAGCTCCTGCGCGCGCAGCGGCGCGGCCTCACCCTGGGGCGCAACCTCATGTGTTACGAGTCCGAGCTGTTCCTCGCCACCGGCGCCGCCACCAAGCTCATCTCGAGCTGGGTGGGGATCGGGCTGCGCTGGGGAATCCCCAAGGTGTTCCGGGAGTACGTCGAGCGCGACCCCTCGGTGTATGAGGAGTGGAGCCACCTCAGCTTCGGGCTACGGCTCATGGCTGCCTCGATGGGCATGCCGTTCCTGCCCACGGCGTCGCTGCTGGGCTCTGACCTGCTGGAGCGCCTGCCGGCCCAGGAGATGCGCTGCCCCTTCACCGATCAGCTGCTCGTCGCCGTCCCGGCGCTCGTGCCTGACGTGGCCCTCATCCACGTCCACACCGTCGACGCCGCCGGCAACGCCCAGATCGAGGGGCCGGCGTACATGGACGTCGAGCTGGCGCGGGCGGCCAAGACGGTGATCGTGACGGCCGAAGAGGTCGTGCCCGCGGAGGCGATCGTCCGTCACAACGATCGCACCCAGATCCCCGGCTTCGTCGTCGACGCCGTCATCGAGGTGCCCTTCGGCTCCTACCCCCACGAATGCCACGGCCGCTACGAGGCCGACTTCGCCCACTTCGACGCGTACTCCGAGCAGGTCGTCGCCGATGGGGTGGCGGGCGTTGAGGCCTACCTGGCCGAGGTCGTGGAGCGGGCGGGGAGCTTCGCCGGCTTCCTGGACACGGTCGGCGCCTCGACCCTGCTCGAGCAGCGCCGCCGCGCGCGGGAGTTGGTGCCGGCATGAGCGCAGTGGCCGCGCCGACGCCGGTCGAGCTGATGACCATCGCGGGCAGCCGCCTGCTGCGCGATGGCCGCGTGGTCTTCGCCGGAGTCGGAGCCCCGCTGGAGGCCAGCGTGCTGGCCAAGCGGCTGCACGCGCCGTCGCTGACAATCGTGCTCGAGGGTGGATCGATCGGACCGCGGATGCTTCCGGGGCGCCTGCCGGTGTCTACCAACGAGATGCGCGCCGCCCACGACGCGTTCATGCTCACGTCGATCAACGAGCTGTTCCTCTACGGGCAGCGGGGGTGCTACGACTACGGCTTCATCGGGGCCGGGCAGCTCGACCAGTACGGCAACGTGAACACCAGTTACATCGGCGACCCCGACCACCCCAAGGTGCGCCTCCCCGGCTCAGGCGGTGCCAACGACATCGTCTCGAGCTGCCGCGAGGTGATGATCATGACGCGCCACGAGCAGCGACGCTTCGTCGAGCGCGTCGACTTCATCACCAGCCCCGGGTACCTGAGTGGGCCCGAGTCGCGCGAGGCCGCGGGCCTGGTGCGCAACCGCCCGGTGGCTGTGATCACCGACCTGGGACTGCTGGGCTTCGACGAGGCGACGGGCCGGCTCCGGCTGGACGCCCTGCAGCCAGGGGTCACCGAGGCCGACGTTCACGCCAACACGGGCTTTGACCTGCTCGTGTCCGACACGGTGGCGGAGCTCGCCGCCCCGACCGAGCAGGAGCTCGCCGAGCTGCGCTGGCTGCGCGACGGCGAGAAGAGCAACACCGCCACGTTCAGAGAGGTGACCTCAGCCCCATGATCGGTCCATTCGTCGACATCAAGGGCGCGATCGACGTCCACGTCCATTCAGAGCCCGATCTCTTCCCACGCATCGCCGACGATGTCGGCGTGGCCCGTCACGCCGCGTCGCTGGGCCTGCGCGCGATCTCGCTCAAGTGCCACTCCGAGCGGACCACGAGTCGCGCCTACCTGGCCCAGCAGCTGGCGCCCGGGATCCAGATCGTGGGCGGGATCGTGCTCAACCGCGCCGTCGGCGGGATCAACCCGGCGGCGGTCGAGTCCGCGCTGCAGCTTGGCGCAAAGCACGTCTGGATGCCGACGGTGGACGCCGCCAACCACGCCCGGACCTTCGGCTCCACCGGCGCCTACGACAAGCAGAAGAGCACGGTGGCCAAGTCCGAGGACACCGGGATCGAGGTCTTCGACGCCGACGGCAACCCGATCGACGGGCTGATGGAGGTGCTCGAACTCACCGCCCAGTACAACGCGATCCTCTCCACCTGCCACCTGTCGGTGCCCGAGATCCAGAAGCTGGTGGCCGCCGCCCGCGAGCGCGGGGTGGAGAAGATCATGATCACCCACCCGTTCTTCAAGGTCCCGGCGCTCGAGCTCGAGGACCTCAAGGCCCTGGTGGCCCAGGGCGCCTACGCGGAGTTCGGCTACTGCACGGTGTCGCCGATGTGGAACCACGCGCCGCTCACGCGCGTCGTCGCCGCGATCAAGGAGATCGGCGCCTCGCAGTGCATCCTCATGAGTGACGCCGGCCAGCGCCACAACCCGATGCCGGCCGAGTGCCTGCGGGTGTTCGCGCAGTCCGTCCATGAATCCGACGTCAGCGAGGAGGACGTGGGGCGGATGATCAAGACCAACCCGCAAAACCTGCTCGAGCTGCCGCCCCCGCCGCCGCTGCCCGCCGCCTCCAACGGCTCGGGCGACGGTCTGGGCGCCGCGCTGGCCAGCTCGGCGGCGGACTGAGGAGGCCTGCGGATGAGCACGCGCGTGGGACTCATCGTCCCCTCCTCCAACAGCGTCATCGAGGTTGACTTCTACCGCCGGCTGCCCGCCGACGCGACGCTGCACACCGCCCGCATGTATTTGGAGGAGACCACTCCTGAGGGCGAGTCGGCGATGCTCGACGACCACCTGCCCGTCGCCATCAACGATCTGCGCTCCGCGCGGCCCGACGTGATGGTGTTCGGTTGCACGAGCGCAGGGGCCCTGCGCGGCAACGCGTACGAGGCCGAGCTGATCAAGCGCATCGCCGACGAGACCGGAGCCGAGACGTTCAGCGTCGCCGCCTCGGTGCGCCGGGTCATCCGCGAGGCCGGCGGGCGGCGGGTGGGCGTGATCACGCCCTACGTCGACAGCCTCAACGACAAGATCCGCCAGAGCCTCGAGGACGA
>DASXCN010000351.1:0-2858 GCA_036491155.1 Solirubrobacteraceae bacterium
GAGGTGATGATCACGCCGGTGATGTCGTCGCGCTCGGCCTCGAGGCGGTCAACGGTGGCTCGGATCGACGCCGCGTAGGCGGCGTTCATGGTGTTGGCCGACTGGTTGGGGTCGTCGAGGGTGAGGATGACGACGCCGTCGTCGTCCTTCTCCCAGCGGATGGTGGTGCTCTCGTTGGTAGCGCTCATGTTTCAGATCCGCTCCACGACTGTGGCGATGCCCATGCCGCCGCCGATGCACAGGGTGGCCAGGCCGTAGCGCTTGTTCTGGCGCTCGAGCTCGTCGACCAGCGTGCCCAGGATCATGCCGCCGGTGGCGCCGAGGGGGTGGCCCATGGCAATGGCCCCACCGTTGACGTTGACCATGTCCATGTCGAAGCCCATGTCGCGCACGAAGCGCAGGACGACGGCGGCGAAGGCCTCGTTGATCTCGACCAGGTCGATGTCGTCGGCGGTGAGCCCGGCCTTGGCCAGGGCCTTGCGGCTGGCCGGCGCGGGGCCGGTGAGCATGATCGTCGGGTCAGCGCCCGATACCGCGGTGGCCAGGATCTTGGCCCGCGCGCGCAGTCCGAGCTCGGAGCCGGTCTTCTCGTTGCCGACCACCACCAGCGAGGCACCGTCGACGATGCCCGAGGAGTTGCCGGGGGTGTGGACGTGGTTGATCTTCTCGACCCAGTGGTACTTCTGCAGCGCCACGGCGTCAAAGCCGCCCATGTCGCCGATGGCGGCGAACGAGGGCTTGAGCCCGGCCAGCGTCTCCACGGTGGTGCCGGGACGGATGAACTCGTCGCGATCGAGCACGACGTGCTCGTTGATGTCGAGCACCGGGACGACCGAGCCGGCGAAGCGGCCCTCGGCCTGCGCGGCCGACGCGCGCTCCTGGGAGCGGACGGCGTAGGCGTCGACGTCGTCGCGGCTGAAGTCCTCGACGGTGGCGATCAGGTCGGCGCTGATGCCCTGGGGGACGAACGATGTGTCATAGGCGGTCTCGGGATCCATCGCCCAGGCGCCGCCGTCCGAGCCCATCGGGACGCGGCTCATCGACTCCACGCCGCCGGCGAGGACGAGGTCCTCCCAGCCGGAGGCGACCTTCTGGGCGGCGATGTTGACGGCCTCCAGGCCCGAGGCGCAGAAGCGGTTGAGCTGGACGCCGGCGACGGTGTCGGGCAGCCCGGCCTTGATGGCGGCGGTCTTGGCGATGTCGGCGCCCTGGTCGCCGATCGGCGTCACGCAGCCCAGCACGACGTCATCGACGCGGTTGGGATCCAGGTCGGGGTTGCGGCTGAGCGTCTCGTGCATCAGGCCCACGATCAGGTCCACGGGCTTGGTGGAGTGCAGCGACCCGTTGACCTTGCCCTTTCCCCGCGGTGTGCGCACGGCATCGAAGATGAGCGGTTCGGTAGCGGCCATGGGTCTGCTCCTTGAAGGTGTCTCGGGACTGGACACGGTGTTCGGAAATCCTGCCTGCAATGTTACCCCGGCGGCGCGAGCAGCAAGCCCAGCGCCTGGTGCGGATCCATCCGCCGGAAGCTCTGCGCCGGCTGCGGCTCCGGTGTCTCTCGCGCGGGGTTGCCAAGCATCGCGTCTATATATGCGTCGCTGTGTGCGCTACCTCTCACAAGGACGTCCGCGCCGGCGGTCTGGCCCGTGGGTGAGTAGACCAGCGCGCTGCGGATGCGTCGTCGTGCACTGTGGCGCGTTTCGCGCTCAAGGTCGGGCTCGACGGCGGGGCCCGGCGGCTGGGGTTCGGGGACGAGCAACCGCGTGACCCCGCGGTCGTTGATCGCCTGCGCGATGAGCTCGGCGTCGTTGGCGACGACGACCTCCTTGTGGCCCGGGTACACGTCGAGCCAGTACAGGGTCCCGCGGTCGGCGGCGACGTGGAAGGCGAAGTAGTCGGGGTAGGCGAAGAAGGGCTCACCGGTCGCGCGCAGTTGGTCATAGAAGGCGGTGATGGCAGCGAGGATGAGGTTGCCCGCGCCCGCCGCGGCGAGCTGCTGATGGACGACGATGCCGAGGCGGTCCTCGGCGTCAAAGCCGGGGAAGACGTCGGTCAGCGTGCCCGACTGGCCGCCGACGGCGATCTCGAACTCCTGACTGCGCAGCCCACTGGTGTGCACCAGTCCCAGATCTTCTCAGGGGTCTCTTGCGGGTGTATCTATCGTGAGAGTCGGTGAGCGCGGCAGACTTCCCCATCGAGCCGGGCGAGGGCGAGGCCGAGGTCGAGACCGAGGTCCGCTCAGGTCCGTTTGCGGGCCGGACAGCGTGGGCGCGCAACCTCGAGGCGCCGCTGCGCGACTTCCTGCGCACCGAGACCGGGTCGGCCGCGATCCTGCTCATCGGGGCGGTGGCGGCGATGGTCTGGATCAACGTCGACGCCTCGTCCTACAACACGGTGTGGCACATGACGCTGCGGGTGAGCGTCGGCGGCGCCGAGATCTCACAGGACCTGCGCCATTGGGTCAACAACGGGCTGATGACGCTCTTCTTCTTCGTGGTCGGCTTGGAGGCCCGCCGCGAGTTCGACCTCGGTGACCTGCGTGACCGCCGCCGTCTCGTGCTCCCGATCCTGGCCGGGCTGGGCGGGATGATCGTCCCCGTCGCGATCTTCCTGGCGATCAACGCGGGCGGCGCGTCGCGCGGCGCCTGGGGCACCGCGATGTCCAGCGACACCGCCTTCGCGCTGGGGATGCTGGCCCTGGTGGGATCGCGCTACCCCACCAGCCTGCGCGCCTTCATCCTCACCGTGGCTGTGGTCGACGACCTGGTGGCGCTGGTGGTCATCGCCGTCGCCTTCACCAATGAGGTTCATGCGGTGGCGCTGGCGGTGGGGATCACCGTGTTCGCCCTCATCCTCGT
>DASXCN010000352.1:0-2029 GCA_036491155.1 Solirubrobacteraceae bacterium
GCCGGGGCATGGCCGGCGGCCGGGCCGAGACGCCCGGGCCGCCGAAACCGATGTCCCACTCCGGCAGATCGGCCGGGCGCCGTGGGTCCGCTACTTGGCGGCGGCGCGACGACCCGCGACCGCGTTCTTGAGCGTGGCTCCGGCGGTGAACTTGGCGTTCTTGGAGGCCTTGATCTTGACCGGCGCGCCCGTCTGAGGGTTACGGCCGGTGCGCGCGCCGCGCTTGGCCACCGAGAACTTGCCAAAGCCGGTGATCGCCACGTCGTCACCCTTCTTCAGGGTCTTGGTGACGGTGGTGAGCAGCGAGTCCAGCGCGCGCGACGAGTCAGCCTTGGACAGCCCGCTGTCCTTGGCGATCGCGTCGATGAGTTCCGTCTTGTTCATCCTGTCTCCTTGCGTGAAACGTTGATTGGCGGTGGGCAGAGTAGCCGTATCGCAGGCGGACCGGAGCGAAGAGGTGACAGAGTGTCACGCGTGCCGGACCTCAAAGCTTGCAGAAGATGCCAGGCATGTCGCAAATTGCACATCCGGCAGGCCACATCGGGTCCGGCCCCGCACGCGGCATTCGCGGGAGGGTAGCTCTAACCGTCCAACTCCGGCACGAGGTCGGCGATCGAGTCGACGATCCGGCCGGCCCGGTACGGGTAGCGCTCCGCGTCGGCGCGGGTCGTCACGCCGCTCAGGACCAGGATCGTTTCCATCCCCGCCTCCAGCCCGGAGACGACGTCGGTGTCCATCCGGTCACCGATCATCGCCGCCGTCTCGGAGTGCGCGTCGATGGCGTTGAGCGCTGAGCGCATCATCAACGGGTTGGGCTTGCCGACGTAGTAGGGGTCGGTCCCGGTGGCGCGAGTGATCAGTGCCGCCACCGAGCCCGTCGCCGGCAGCGGCCCGTCCACCGACGGACCGGTCGCGTCCGGGTTGGTGGCGATGAAGCGCGCACCGGACTCGATCAGGCGGATGGCTTGCGTGATGCGCTCGAAGCTGTAGGTGCGCGTCTCGCCCAGCACGACGTAATCGGGGTTGCGCTCGGTCAGCGTGTAGCCGGCGCTGTGCAGCGCCGTTGTCAGCCCCGCTTCGCCGATGACGAACGCTGAGCCCCCGGGCCGTTGATCCTGCAGGAACCGCGCCGTGGCCAGCGCCGAGGTCCAGATTCTGTCCTCGGGGACGTCGATGCCGCTGGTGCGCAGCCGCGCGGCAAGGTCGCGCGGCGTGTAGATGGAGTTGTTGGTTAGCACCAGGAAGCGCGTGCCCTTGGCCCGCAGGCGCGCGACGAACTCGTCGGCGCCAGGAATGGCGAGCTCCTCGTGCACGAGTACGCCGTCCATGTCCATCAGCCACGAGTGGATCTCCCGGTGCGTCATCCCCCGAGACTGTGACAGGGAGCCACGATCGTCGTAGTGTGGGCGATATGAGGTGGCTGCGGCGGTCGATCGTGGTGCTCGGGGCCTTGGCGCTCGCTACGTCGCTGTTGGCGCGCGCGGTGCTGCCGGCGGATGCCGCCCCGTCCCACGACGCGCGAATTCCGTCCTCGGCGCACGCCCTCCAGGTGACCGTCAGGCGGCCGGGCCGCTTGCCGACGACCGACATCTCGGTCACCGCGCCCGCCAAGGTCAAGCGGATCGCGTCGCTGATCGACGGACTGGACACTCTGCAGCCCGGCGCCCTGGACTGCACCGGGAGGGCGGACGACCCCATCGTCACCTTCACGTTCCGCGCGGAGCCCGGGACCCGGGTGCTGGCCCGGGCCAGGCAGATCATCGAGTCGAGTCGTCGCGGCGGATTCTGTGAGCCGATGACGTTGACAGTCAGGGGCCGGCCGCAGACCCCGCTGCTGGACGGCGCCAAGGTGGTGCGCGCCGCCCAGCGATTGCTCGGGATCCAGGTGCCTCGCGGCTGAGCCCGACCGAGCCGCGGCCTGTCAGCTGAGCGGCTGGGTGAGGTCGTACAGCGTCTGGCCGCCGATCGTGACCGCCTTGTAGTGGGCCTTGACCCAGGTGGTGATGGCGCTCGACGAGCCGGCACTGCC
>DASXCN010000353.1:0-4300 GCA_036491155.1 Solirubrobacteraceae bacterium
ACGCCCTCGCGCTCGCGCGGGGCGCGAGGATGTGCGAGGGCGCCTACGAGCGGCGATGGCTGATCAGTACCGACCGTCGCGCGTGCGCGGCGACGGCCTCGGCGACGCTTCCCATGAGGACGCCGGCGAGCCCGGTCCGACCATGCGAACCCAGGACGATGAGGCGGGCATCGTGCTTATCGGCGACCTCGACGATGCCCTTCCAGGTGGGCGAGGCCTCCACCGCCGTGCTGCGGGCGTTGAAGCCCGCGGCCTGAGCCAACTCGGCGCCGGCCGCGGCCGTGCGCTCGGCGGCGTGCTTGACGTCGGAGATCTGGGCCGCGTCGAACCGGACCTCGTCGGTGGGATTGAACCCGACGTCGAACGGCTGCCAGACGGTGAGGACGAGCGCGTCAAGCCCGGGGGCCAACTGCCGCCGCGCCTCGTCGATCGCCAGGGCCGCCAGGTCAGAGCCGTCATAGGCGAACACCACCGGGCCGGCCTCAGACGCCGGACGCGGGGAAGTGCTCATGGCCGTGCCGGCTCCCCGGCCAGCGCACCACCGTGCGCTCCGCCGCGGACGGCGGCGAGCAGCGGCGGTGAGTACCAGGCAGGGCCGTCGCCGTCCATGAAGCGCTGGAGGTCCGGCGTCCGGGCACGCGCACCGCCGAGCGCGTAGAGGAGGACCGCGGCGATGGCGCCGCTGATCGCGATCCCCAGACCGATCCACAGGACGATCCCGGTGCCGGTCGTCGGGTCGCCTCCGACGGTGACGGCGAAGTGCGCAAGCACCGGGGCCACCATGAAGGCGGCCACGGCGCGGAGCAACTCGACGATCGCGAACACTCGCTGCAGACTCGCGGACGGCAGCGAGAAGCCGGCGACGAACAGGGCCGGGGCCACCGCGGCCCCCAGACCGATGCCGGTCAGCCCAGAGCCGATCAGAGTGAGTGTCTGGGACGGCGGAAGCTGAATCCGGAAGACGGCGATCCCAGCCGCGAGGAATCCCATGCCCACGAGCGGCAGGTAGTGCAGCTCGCGCCGTTTGAGGACCATGCCGAGCACCGCCGCGGTCAACAGCGCGCCGGCGAGCTCGGGCAGGAAGAGCAACCCGAGATGGACCGGGGAATACAGCGGCGCGAGGAGGCTCGCGGTCAGATCGGTCGCGGTCACCGAGGCGGCAGCCGCCGCGAGGGCGACGACGATCCCCGCGACCGGGATCGTGCTGGTCAACATGCTGCGGATCGTCAACAACGGCCGCTTACTGCGGAACTGCTGGACGACCAGGATGACGATCAGCGCCAGGCCAACAGTCAGCGGCACGATCGTCTGGATATCGAGGAAGGGATGGGTGAGCAGCTCCGAGGCGCCGTAGAACGCGGCCACGCATCCCGCTGCGGCCAGGCCGAGCGCGATCGGCGCCCGCGGCGCTTCGGGGTCAGCGGGCGGGGCATCCTCGAAGGTCAGGACCGACAGGACCAGCGCGGCCAGCGAGATCGCGGCAATGATCCAGAACAGCGGACGCCATGCGTGGGCGCTGGCCTGGATGCCCCCGATGGTCGGTCCGAGTGCAACGGCGCCGAAGATGCAGACGTTCATGATCACCGCGGTCGAGCGGATCCGCGGCAGCCCGAATCCGATCGCCAGCGGGGGAACCGCCGCGATCAACAGGAGGCTGGTGCAGAGGCCCTGGAGCACGTGCCCGACGATGAACATCGCCGGATCCTGCGCCGCCGCGGCCAGGACGGAGCCGAGCACCAGCAGCGCCGCGTAGAGCACCATCATCCGCCGCTGCGGCAGCAACTGGGCGAGCTGAACGGCGAGGACCGTCCCGAAGGCGTAGCCGGCGTTGGCCAGGCCAAGGCCCAGGCTCATCGTCTGCGGGCTCATGTGCAACTGCCCGCCGATGATCGGAGTCAGCGGCTGGAGCGCGGCGGACAGTCCGAGGTAGGGGACCAGGGCGAAGGTCACCATTGCGGCCGCTGCGGGGTAGCGGCCGGCGAGTGGTCCTTGTCGCATCAGGACTCCAGCCTCAGGCTCGCGAAATGCCCGGCGTAAAGGCCGGCGAAACGCCCGGCGCCGTGGGCGGAAGGTGAAAAAGTGGTGGCAGCTCTCATGTTCAGGTCCTGGAGGAGATCTCGGTCGAAGCTAAAATGAACCGCCTCGCGACGTAGGCGGAGGGACGCTCCACATGATAGCGGAGGCAGCCTCCGTTTGTCGAGCGGGTCGGAGTCGCAGCCGGGGCGGCGCAGGCGTCACCGAGGGTATGGCACGGCAGTCATCCGCGGTCGATGAGGCGGGCTCGGATTGAGGTCCGCGGGCACGCCGACACGCTCAAGAATCGCGCCATCGGGGTCGAATAGTTCGAGTGACCGGGACCTCCCGGTTTTCGGCCATTGCAATGCGCCGGAAGCCACCATGCACCTACCCACCCGTATCCACGTCATGCCGCGCCCGCGCGCCGGGTCGGGCGGACGGCCGCCGCGCACGACGGTGCTGGTGCGCCGTTTCGCGCTCTACGTTGGAATCGGCATTCTCATCGCGGCGGGCGGCATGTTCTGGTTCGTGCGGCGCAGCACGGTCCAGCACGCGGTCTCGCTGGCCACCTTCCACAGCCGGTTCATCGCCGAGACCGTGTTGCGCGACCAACTTCGCGAGTCGGACTTCGACGGCCCGGTGGGCCCCGACAGGCGGGTGCAGCTGGACCGGCTGTTCCGGCGCGATGTGCTGGTCGCCGGCGCGATGCGGGTCAAGCTCTATGGCCGCGACCGCCACGTCACCTACTCCAACGATCATGAGCTGATCGGCGGCGCGGCCGACGACGACGACGACGGCGTTCCGGACGCCCTCGCCGGTGCCCTCACCAGCGATGTCTCGCACTTGGCCGACGAGGGTGGGGGCGGCCCCAACCCGCAGGTGCTGGAGTCCTACGCGCCAGTGCGCCTCTCCGGCGTAGGGCGCCCGGTCGGGGTGTTTGAGCTCTACCAGACCTACGACAGGATCGCGGGCACCGCCAGTGGGATCTTCCTGCCCATCGTCGGCTTCACCTCGCTGATCCTGCTGGGCTTCTACGTCCTGGTGTTTCGCGGGTACGTGCGCGCGATCGAGCACAGCGGCCAGCAGGATCGCCTCACCGGCCTGGGCAATCGGGCGCTGCTGGAGGAGGGGCTCACGCGGGCGCTGCACCGCTCCGACGCGGACCGCACCGTGACCGCGCTGCTCTACATCGATCTCAACGACTTCAAGCTGGTCAACGACTCGCTGGGTCACGCCACCGGCGACGAGGTCCTGCGCCAGGTGGCGCGCCGCCTGCAGGCGTCCACCCCTCCCGGCGCGCTGCTGGCGCGCCAGGGAGGCGACGAATTCCTACTCCTGCTCCCCGACCTGGGGACGCATCACGACGATCGGTCCCGAGAGGCGGCCATGAGTGATGTGCGCGCCGTCGCGTCCGGGATCGCCGCTCAGTTCGAGCAACCGTTCGCCGTCGGCGATGCGGAGTTCCAGGTGGGGGCGGCGATCGGCGCGAGCCTGTACCCGCTCCAGGCGACCTCGGCTGAGGAGCTGCATCGCTTCGCCGACCACGCGATGTACCGCGCCAAGTCACGTCGGGAGCACTTCGCCTTCTACGAGCCCGCCCAGGAGAACCCGCTGCAGCCCCTCGAGCGGGCCGCGGGCCTGCGCCGGGCGCTGCGCGAGAACGCGCTCGAGCTGCACTACCAGCCCATCTACCGCGTGCGCGACCGCTCCGTGCTCGGCGTCGAGGCGCTCGTTCGCTGGCGCGCTCCCACCGGCGAGCTGATCTCGCCCGCCGAGTTCATCCCGGTCGCCGAGCACACCGGGCTGATCGAGCCGATCGGTGACTGGGTGGCGCACGAGCTGTGTCGCCAGGCCACGATCTGGAAGGACCTCGGCCTACACCCGAACTTCGGTCTCAACGTCTCCCCGCGCCAGCTGCGGCGTCCCAACTTCGCCGCTGACCTGGCTGCGGTCGTCGCCAGCTACGGCTTGGCGCCCGAGCGCTTCGTCATCGAGTTGACCGAGTCGGCCTGGACCGGCAACGCCAAGACCTCGACTGTGCCCGAGGAGTTGCGTGCCCACGGCTTCAAGCTCGCGATCGACGACTTCGGCACCGGTCATTCCAACCTCGCGCGGCTGCGCGACCTGCCCGTCGACATCATCAAGATCGACCGCAGCTTCCTGCCGGCCGTCCCCGAGCAGCCGCAGGCCTGCGCGGTGGTGGAGGGGATCGCGCAGCTGGCCCTCGCCTGCGAGTGCGACATCGTCTTCGAGGGTGTCGAGACGGCTGCGCAGCTCGAGTTCC
>DASXCN010000354.1:0-14175 GCA_036491155.1 Solirubrobacteraceae bacterium
GCTGCTAGCGAACCTCCCGACCGACGCAGAAGCAGTGGAGGCGCGCACGACCTTCGAAACGCTGATGGAGAGCCTTGCTGCCGAACGCTGGCAGGACAACGGCCCGACCACCGCTGAGCTTCAGCGCAAGCGACTGGTTGAAGCATTCGCCGAGTGCGCACCGGTGCAAGCCGTCTCCGCCTGAGGCCCGCGGTCGACGCTAACTCCGGAGCGGACGGTCGCAGGCTCACCTCCTGCCGGGGGCGTTTCGCCGCGTCTTGACGAAATCTGCACGCTTCGGGCCGTTTCTTCACGGTCTCGTGATGCGGGCCTGCCTACGCTCGAAGAGCCTTTCCAACGTCCCGGCGTCGTCCCACAGCCGACGAGCCGGGCAGTCACAGACCCGGTTTTTTGAGTTGACAGGAGCACGTCATGCCGACCATTTCCGTTCCCCCGCGCGGGGACCTGAGCACCGTCTCGCGGCGGCCGCGCAGCCGCCAGGCCTCGCCCTCTCTCTCGCTTCGCTCGTCCGTCGCGATGCATCGCCGATCGCTGACCCGCGAGCTGTCTGAGGGCGCGAGCCCCGCCTCGTCGGAGACGCTGACGCTGCGTGCGGCGCAGCTGACCACTGAGCGCCGGCGCCGGATGCTGGCCCGCTCGCTACGCCGCACCGTCCACGAGGCCCTGCACCCGCTCCCGCGGCGCGCGCTCTTCGGCCTCACTCGCCGCGGGGCGATCATCGACGCGCAGGACGCGATCGACGTCCTGGTCAAGCGCCTGCGCAGCCCCGAGCCCGTCGCACCCGAGGGCGTCGCGCTCGTCGAGCGGATGCTCAGCGACGGCGCCTGGAGCCCTCTCTATAGCAACGGGCCCGCCGGCGGCCTGCGGCGCCTCGTCGTCATGGCCACCGCCGCGCTCAAGCCAGCCGCCAACTGAGCTGCGCGCGCCTGGTGTGAGCCGGCCGGCATCGCCCGGCCGGCTCGCAGGCCGCGCTACCGTCCCGGAGCGATGACGTCGCCGTCTCAACCGCCCGCTCCTCCCCCACCCCGCCGAGGCTTTCTCCGCAAGCTGGTGGACACGGTGCGCTACGTGGGCTCTGACCTGGGCTCGCTCGGCAAGGCGTGCACGTGCGGCAACCCGCGCCACCACGGCCCCTGCCCGCGCCACGGCAAGCTCTACTGACGCCCGGGGCGCGCCCGTCGTCGGCGTCGGGCAGCATGCCGGGGGTCGATGACCACGCTTCACTACGTGACAGCGCTCCTGCGCAGCGCGCTGCTGGTGTGCCCGCTGCTGGTGGCGGCCCACCTGATCCGCACGCGCTTCTCGCCGTTGCGCGGGGCGCCCGCCGCGGTGCTGGAGGCGACGCTGGCCCTGGGGTGGCTGCTCGTCGTAGCCGAAGTGCTGGGCCTGGTCGGCGCGATGCGGCTCGGCTGGCTGGCCGCTGTGCTGTGGACATCCGCGGGGGTCGCCGTCGCGGCGCTGCGCGCGCGCAGGCATCGTCCCGCCGCTCCGCCTGACCCGGCCGAGGGCTCCGCCGCGGCCTCGCCGCCGCCACACCACACCGGGCGCACGGCCGCCGCGATGGTCATCTGGTTGGTGATCGCGCAATGGGCGCTTGCCACCGCCGACGCCCTCGGCGGCGGAATGCTCAGCTTCGACGTGCTCTGGTACCACATGCCCTTCGCGGCGGCGTTCGCGCAGACGGGCTCTGTCACCGGCATCCAGTTCACGCAGGCCGATCCGTTCGTCGCCTACTACCCGGCGAGCTCAGAGCTCTTTCACGCCCTGGGCATCGTCGCCTGGCGCAACGACTTCCTCTCGCCGCTGCTCAACCTCGGCTGGATGACGCTGGCGTTGCTGGCCGCGTGGTGCGCCGGGCGGCGCTGGAGGGTCGAGTGGCTGACCCTCGCCGCCGGCGCGTTGCTGCTCTCGCTGCCGGTGCTCAGCGGGACCCAGCCCGGCGAGGCGTTCAACGACGTCGTCGGCCTGGCCGCGCTCATGGCCGCTGTCGCGCTCATCCTCATCCCCGGGCGCGGATGGCTGGAGCTGCTCGGCGCCGGCGTCGCGCTCGGCCTCGCCGCCGGCACCAAGTACACGTTCCTGGTGCCGGGGGTCATCCTCATCGCGGGCGTGATCGCGGCGACCGAGCCGGGCGCCAGACGGCGCGCTGCCGCACTTCTCGTGGGCGGGCTGGCCGTCGCCGGCGGCTGGTGGTATCTGCGCGCCCTGGTGCACACCGGCAACCCTCTCGGCCTTGCCCAGAGTCTCGGACCGCTGCACCTCCCCGGCCCCAGCTCGCCCCTGGCCGCCGCGTCGCAGCAGACCGTGTTCTCTGAGATCCGACACCTGTCTCTGTGGGGCTCGCGGTTCGCCCCCGGCCTGGCCCACGCCTTCGGGCCGCTGTGGCCGCTCATCCTCGCCGGCGCGGCCGCAGTCGTGATCGCGGCGATCGCGATGCGGGGCGAGCCACTGCTGCGCACCATCGCCGTCGCCGCAGCGGTGGCCGCCGCCACTTACCTGTTCCTCCCCACGGGCGCCACCGGGATCCAGCAGGGCACCGGCGCGTTCGAGGTCAACCTCCGCTACGTCACGCCAGCGCTCGCGCTCTGCCTGCTGCTGCTCCCGGCAGTGGTGGGGATCCGCGCCCCTCGCTGGCTGGGCGCGCTGGGTCCGGCCCTGGTGACAACGGCAGTACTGGCCCAGTTCGAGCACAACATCTGGCCCGCCGACCCGGGCCGACACATCGTGTTCCTGGTCCTCAGCGCCGCGGTGCTGGCGGCCGCAGTGGCCGCGCGTCGCGCTCTGGCGTCGGCGCGCCGGACGCCGTTGGCCGGCCTCGGCATCGTCGCCGCGCTCGTCGTCGCGGCGGCGGGTGACGTGGCTCAGCAGCACTACTTTGACCGCCGCTATCTCGTCGGCAACGCGCAGACCTCAGGCGGGCTGGGCTCGATCTACCGCTGGGCGCAGCCGGTGGCGCACGCCCGCATCGCGCTGTACGGCACCGTCGAGCAGTATCCGCTGTACGGGGCCACCGACACCAACGTCGTCGACTACCTGGGCCAGCCCGCCCACGATGGTGGCTATCAGCCCATCTCCAGTTGCCGGCGCTGGCGGGCGACTCTCCAGGCCGGCCGCTACCAGTACCTCGTCCTCACCCCCGGGCCGACCGCCCCCGTCCCGCTGTCATGGACCCGGGGCGACCCGAGCCTGACCCCGATCCTGCATCCGGCGCCCGGTGCCTGGGTCTACCGGGTCGCCGCAGGGAAGCCTCCAGATCGCTGCTAGGGCCCGGGGATGGCGTGGCCGCGCTCGCCGTGCCCTCCCCGGGGGCCATCACGCTCAGGAGGCTCGCGCACTCCAGGACACCAGACCGCTCCGGCACGTCCCGAGGCGGCGGCTTCGCCACGCGGTGCTGATGAAGCCGGCAGCGGACCCTGTGGAGTCAAAGCTGCCCTTCACCTCGTAGTGCTCACCCGTGGAGTCGGTGAAGCGGTCGTCGAAGCCCAGTCCATGCTGCTGCTTGAGCGGCCAGGTGAGATGGCCGCGACCCGGCGAGATCCGGTAGGAGACCCGTCGATGGCGCGTGCAGCTGAGGGTGAAGCCGAACGACAGTGACGAGACCGCGGTGCGTGATGCGGCCACCTGAACCGTGAGCGGGAAGTGCTGACTGGTCCGGCCGCGGTACACACCCGCCAGTGGCTTCAGGCTCCACGTCGGAGGCACCGGCGCTGGACGCGGCGTGCCGGGCGGCGGAGGGGTCCCGACCGGCGCCGAGGGCGCCCCAGAGCCCGCGCCCGCCCCTGAGCCGGAGAGCGATTGGATCGCACTGGCCACCCATGGCGAGATGGAGTCCGCCCTGGCGAAGAAGTCGGGGATGTGGAGACTGCAATCGGTGGGCCCGAAATTGGTGACGCCGATCTCCACCCAGGTTCCGTCGGCGCGCCGCCCCAGCAATGGACCACCGCTGTCACCGTTACAGGTGGCGTCGGCAAACGCCGGGTCATCCATGGTGCACATCTGCGCGCTCGGGTCAAATGACGCTCCGCCCGCTCCGGCCTCGACAGAACAGGAGGAAGGGGTCTGAACCGTGGTGACCCCCCACTGCAGCTGGTCGGGGATCGTGCCCGCGAGCGTGAGACCCCAGCCGGCGATCTGCACCGCGCTGCCCGCCTGCATCAGGCCGAGATCTCCGGGGTCTGCGGCCAGCGGCACCGCGGGCGCGGTCGTCGGTGAGGCCAGGACGAGGAGCGCAGCGTCACCGTCCCCCGTCGCCGGGTCGTAGGCGGGGTTGATGATCGTGCGCGTGACCGCGCTGACCTCGCGGACGGGGCTGGTCCAGTCCAGGCTGCCGGTGACGACGGCATAGCCGGCCGGCACATCGGCCGCGCCGGTCTCGTCGTTCAGCGCGCAGTGGCCCGCAGTGAGCACGACTGTGGGCGCGACCACCGTGCCCGAGCAGACGAAGATGTCGCCGGTGCCGGAATCCTCGTAGACGACGAACGCCATCATCGAGAAGGTCCCCGGCGACGCCGGCAGGCCCCCGACGATCAGCGGGCGCTCGACCCGGTCAAGGATGTGCGACGGTGCGGTGCGCTGCTTCACCGGTGCCGCTGCTGCCTGCCCAGCGCCCAACGGCACAGCCACCACGATCACCGCGGCGACCAGTCTGAGCCTGTTCATCCGTGCCCCTTCCTTCTCCGAAGATCCGTCCTCGGACCTGATCGTCCTTGCCCTGGCTCCATCCGAAAGCCGGGGCGGAAAGGTCGCAGATCGTCAGCCCGGCGTCAAGGTCCTGTGGCGCTGATGCCCGAGAACGCACCGCGGGCCGTCACGGGCGCTCGCGACGCCGGTCAGTCGCCCGCGGCCGCCAGCAGGACGCGCCGGTAGTCCTCCCACGTGTCCACGTCGAGCGGGGTGGGCCCCTCCACGGCGACCTCCGTCACCTCGTCAGCGCGCCGGTCCATCAGCCGCCACACGGCCTTGTCGCCGTGCAGCTCCGTCAACTCGCCGAACATCGAGCGTGCGAAGACCAGCGGGTGGCCCCGGCCGTCGTGGTAGGCACAGGCGGCCATCGGGGCGTCGCCGCGCCCGTCAAGCAGCGCCTCGACGTTGGCCACCCCGACGCCGGGCTGGTCGCCGAGCATCAGCACCAGGGCCTCGCAGCGCGCATCGACGTGCTCGAGCCCCGCCACGATCGATGACGAGCAACCTTCGCCGAACACCGCGTTCTCCACCACCTCGACCCCGCGCAGGTCAACCCAGCGGCGGACTTCGGCCGATGCACCGCCGACGACGCACAGCAGCTGGTCAAAGGGGCAGCTGCGAGCGGTCTGGAGGACGTGGCCCAGCAGCGGCGCGCCGCCATAGGGCAGAAGCTGCTTGGCCTGCCCCAGGCGCTGGGAGGCGCCGGCGCCGAGCACGAGCCCGGTGACCCAGCGATCCGCGCTGCCGGGCGCCCTCACGCCCGATGGGCCGCCAGGTCGTCGGCGTGTTCCGCGGCGTAGCGATCGCGGCAGCCGTCACAGCAGAAGTACACAAGGTCTCCGGCCACCTCCAGGTGGGGAGCGGCATCGGTCACCGCCACCTGCATCCCGCACACCGGGTCGGTGGCCACCGCCACCACCACCGGCGCGGGCGCCGAGGCCTCCGGGCGGCCGAGGACCGGGTCGGCGTGATGGCGCTGCACCATCTCGGCGAGGATCGAAATCGCGATCTCGGCCGGGGTACGGGCGCCGATGTTCAGTCCCGCCGGTGTGTGCAGCTGCGCGGCGAGCTCGTCGGGAACGTCGAGCTCGGATCGCACCGCAGCCCCACGCTTGGGGCTGGCCACGAGCGCCACGTAGGTGACGCCGGCGCGCAACGCCTCGGAGATCACCGCCTCCTCGCCGTTGCCGTGCGAGGCCACGATCACCGCGGCCGCGCCGGCCAGCTCAACCGACTCGGCGGCGGTCCCCGCCGGCGCGCGCAGGACGTCGTAGCCCGACGCCTTGGCCACGCCGACCACCGCCTCGGCGATCGGCGAGCCGCCGACGATGACCAGCCGCGCGGCGGGCAGGTGGGGCTCGATGAAGATCTCCAGCGCCCCGCCGCTCAGGCAGGGGTTGCGCTCCACCACCGCCCCCTCGATCGCGTCGGCACCCTCGGCGTCGCCGTCCTCGGGGACGAGCCGCAGCAGCAGCGGGTCGCCGGTCTCCATGGCGCGCAATGCGTGTAGGCGGACCGAGGACTCGGCGCAGACGCCGCCGACGAACCCCTCCATGCTGCCGTCGGGCAGCACCACGGCCGCATTGCCCGGGCGGACGCTGGTGGGGCGGCGGGCCCGCACGACGGTCGCCAGCACGAACGGCGTGCGCTCGGACAACAGGCTCTGAACGTGGATGGCAAGGTCGCCCTGAATCATTTACTCAATCCTTTGCATAGCTTCCCACACGCGCCCGGGCGTGCAGGGCATGTCGATGTGCACCACGCCAAACGGCTCCAGGGCGTCGCACACGGCATTGACGATCGCGGGGGGCGAGCCGACGGTGGCCGACTCGCCTATCCCCTTGGCCCCGAAGGGATGGTGCGGCGACGGCGTGACCGTGTGACCGGTCACCCACTCGGGGACCTCCAACGCGGTGGGGATGAGGTAGTCCATCAGCGATCCCCCCAGGCAGTTGCCGTGCTCGTCGAAGGCGATCATCTCCATGAGGGCCAGGCCGACGCCGTCGGTCAAGCCGCCGTGGACCTGCCCCTCGATGATCATCGGGTTTATCCGGGTGCCGCAGTCATCGACGGCGACGAAGCGCTCCACGCGCACCTTGCCGGTGCCGGGGTCCACGCCGACGACGCAGACGTAGGCGCCGAACGGGAACGTGAGGTTCGGAGGGTCATAGACGGTCTCGGCGTCCAGGCCGCTCTCGACGCCGGGGGGCAGCTCCACCGAGCCGCGTGCGGCCATGGCGATCTCCGGGATCGTCACCCCCTGCTCGGGGTCGCCCTTGACGAACCACCGTGCCGGACGGTCCGCGCGACCCTCGTTGACCCACTCGAGGTCGTCGGGTGAGACCTCGAGCATCGCCGCCGCCACGATGCGGGCGCGGTCGCGGACCTTGCGCGCCACCAACGCGGCGGCCGCGCCGCTCACCGGCGTGGAACGCGACCCGTAGGTGCCCAGGCCGTAGGGCGTGGCGTCGGTGTCGCCGTGGATGACGTCGACGTCCTCGGGCGGGATCCCCAGCTCATGGGCCACGATCTGCGCGAAGGTGGTCTCGTGGCCCTGGCCCTGGGTCTGGACGCTGATCGCCAGCTGCGCCTTGCCCGTCGGCGAGATCCGCAACGAGGCACCGTCGTTCATGCCCAACCCGGCGATATCCATGTGCTTGCGGGGCCCCGCGCCGACCGCCTCGGTGAAGAACGAGATGCCGATCCCCATCAGCTCGCCGCGCGCCCGCCGCTCCGCCCGTTCGGTGACGAGATCGTCATAGCCGGCCAGGTCAAGCGCGGCGCGCAGCGCCCGCGGGTAATCGCCCGAGTCATACACCCACCCCGTCTGGCAGGTGTAGGGGAACTGGTCGGGCGCCAACAGGTTCTGCAGTCGCAGGTCAGCCGGATCGACCCCCAGCTCGCGCGCGAGCATGTGGACCAGGCGCTCCACCAGGTACACCGCCTCAGCGACGCGGAACGAGCACGCGTAGGCCACCCCGCCCGGCGCCTTGTTGGTGTAGACGCCGCGGACGTGGCAGTGGGCCGCCTCGAGGTCGTAGGAGCCGGTGAAGACGTGGAAGAACCCGGCGGGAAAGCGCGTGGGCTGCGCGGTGGCGTTGAAGGCGCCGTGATCGGCCAGGACGTCGACGCGGACGGCGCGGATGTGCCCGTCGGCGTCGGCGGCAATGGCGCCGCGCATGGCGTAGTCGCGCGAGAAGCCGGTGGACATGAGGTTCTCGGAGCGGTCCTCCATCCACTTGACCGGGCGCCCGGTCTGCATCGCGGCCACGGCGGCGCACACATAGCCCGGGTAGACGGGCACCTTGTTGCCAAAGCCCCCGCCGACGTCGGGCGAGACGACCCTGATCTTGTGCTCGTCGAGGCCGAGGATCCCGGCGTAGAGCGTGCGGTGGGCGTGCGGCGCCTGCGTCGTGGCCCACAGCGTGAGCTTGCCGTCGATGCGATCGAACTCGGCCACCGCCCCGCACGTCTCCATCGGCGCGGGGTGCGAGCGTGGGAAGACCATGTCCTGCTCCACCACCACGTCGGCGTCGGCGAAGACCGCGGCGGTGCGCGCCTCGTCGCCGGCCTCCCAGTCAAAGAGGTGGTTGTCGGTGCGTCCGGGGTGGTCGTCGCGGATGAGCGGCGCATCGGGGTCCAGGGCCCGGTGCGGGTCCACCACGACCCCCAGCGGCTCGTAGTCCACCTCGATGAGCTCCAGCGCATCGCGCGCCGAGTACCGGTCCTCGGCGATGACGAAGGCCACCTCCTGGCCCTGGAAACGGACCTTGTCGGTGGCCAGCACCGCTTGGGTGTCGCCCGACAGCGTCGGCATCCACGCCGTCGCGCGCGCCTCGAGATCGCGCCCGGTGATCACCCCAATCACCCTGGGGTGCGCCAGCGCGGCCGCGGCGTCCACGGAGACGATCCGGGCGTGGGCGTAGGGGCTGCGCAGGATCGCGCCGTGAACCATCCCCGGCCGCTGCACGTCGTCGACAAACACTCCCCGACCGCGGATCAGCCGCTCGTCCTCCTTGCGTGTCAGGCGTCCGAAGCCGATCGGCCGCTCCGGCGACGCGGCGGCCGCGGGCGCGGCCTTGTCGCGGGTGACCGCCATCAGCCGGCCTCGTCGGGCCGGGGCCGGCGGGCCGCCTGGATGGAGACCTCGGCAGCGATGTTCACCGTGTGGCAGCGCCCGCACTTGACCCGGACGCGCCGGGTCATGTACAGCGGGTCCATCCCGGCCGCCAGGACGTTGCCGCACGAACCGCACACGTAGTCATACTCGCCGTTGCCGCGGAACACGGGCCGGTCGGGGTGGTCCTGGACGGCGGTGCCGCCATCCACCGGGACCTCGCCCGCCTGGACCTCTCTCATCGTGCGCACCGGCATCGGATCGACCGTGACCCGCGGCTACGCGGCCGCCGCGAAGTTGCTGGTGAAGTCTGCGATGAGGGCCTCCAGGACGGTGGAGACCGTGCCCTCCCCCATCGACGCCGCCTTGCCGGTGACCTGCGCCGCGGTGTGAATGTTGCCGCCGCCGTCTGAGAGCGTGAAGGTCACGTCGGCGTTGGCGTGGCCGGACCCGCCGACCTCGCGGGACTTGACCCGCAGCACGGCCGTGTGCGCTGAGTCGTCGTGCTCCACGACGCTCACCGTGCCGGCGAACTTCATCGACATCGCTCCCATCTTGATCCTGATCTCCGCCTTGACCTCCTCGTCGGAGATCTTTTCCTTCACGGTGCCGCCCTGCACGCAGGGCACGAGCCGCTCCAGGTCCATCACGAGGCTCCAGTTCTCGTCGATGGACTTGCCGGAGGGGATCGGATGGTCAAGCTCAACCATTGTCTGGGGTCCTTTCGCAGGTATGTTCTGGGTGGCAACGCAGTGGCGACAGAGAAAGAGATCCAAGCATGGGGATAGCGCCGGGCACGTATGAGCTGGGGCCGCAGGACGGGACGCTGATCGTCCGGACGGGCAAGGGCGGGGCGGCCTCAAAGGCCGGCCACAACCTCCGGATCGAGGTCGAGCGCTGGGGCGCGACGGCACAGTTCGCCGACGATCTCGCCCAAAGCGTGCTCGAGCTCAACGCCGACTCCACCTCGTTCAACGTGCTGGAGGGCACGGGCGGCGTGAAGTCGCTTGGGGCCGATGACAAGGAGGGCATCGCGCAGACGATCAACCAGGAGGTGCTCAAGGGCACGCCGATCACGTTCAAGTCGACGGCGGTGCGCCCCGACGCCGACGACCGCCTCCACGTCACCGGCGACCTCGAGCTCGCCAACGGCGTGAACCTGATCGCTTTCGACATCACCGTGTCCGACGACGGCCGTGTGACCGGTACCGCCAGCGTCAAGCAGACCGAGTGGGGCATGAAGCCGTACTCGGCCCTGTTCGGGACGCTCAAGGTCACCGACGATGTCGGCGTCGACATCGAGGCCAAGCTGCGGCCCGTGGGGTGACCGGGGCCGGCCGGCCGGCGCGGCGCGTCGGAGGGACGGCGATGCATCAGTCGCGATAGACCATCTGGGCGTCGAGGCCACCCTCGACGCCGGGCGGCAGCGCTCCGGAGCCGTGGGCGTACATGGCGATATCGGCGATCGTGCGCGAGCGATCCGAATCCTCGCCGGCACTGAACACACCGTCGCCCCAGCGCAACGCGTCGGGCGCGGCGTCAAGGGCCATGCCGGCCAGCAGCCGGGCCTTGGCCAGGATCTTCTCCGTGGCCAGCGCCACGGCCGCCGACGTGCCGGTCGAGGGCGCCGTATTGAAGCCGTGGCCCTCACCGAAGCGGTCCAGGTCGGCCGGGACGACCTTGACGTCCAGGGCCGGAATATCGAACTCCTCGGCGACCTGGTGGGCGTAGTCGCCCTCGTGGCCGTCGGGCTGAGTGGTGAGGCTGAGCACCATCTTGCCGGTCGGGTGCACGCGCAGGAACACCGCGCGGTATGCCTCATTTGTCATCGCCATCTCCCTCCTGTGGATGTTGCCGGGCCGCCAATCGCTGGCGCTCCTGATGGGCGGTGAGCGCGTTGTGGCCCTCCAGGTCGCAGAAGCTCGGCTGCGGGCCGCCCAGCAGGTGCGGAGGCACCGCCGGGCGCTCACAGCCCGGGTAGATGCAGATCTTCGGCGCGCGCTCGACCGAGCCGCCACGCCGGGGCGCTGGCTCTGGGTCGTCGTGGAGCGGACCGAGCGGTCCGACCGGGCTCATCTGCCCAGGCTCCATCCGGGCGTGGTCTTCCCGCGAGACGGCCCGTAGCCCGACGGCATCGCCACTGAACTGCCCGGCACCGGGGTGGCGCTCGGCCACGACTCGTCCTCGGACTCTGGCGATACCGCCCCCGCCCACCCCGGGCGCTCGTCGGCGTCCGTGCGCCGGGCGCCGATCGCGTCCACCACCTCCTCCAGCGCCTCGAGACTGTGGCCACTGACCAGCGCGTCGCAGTGGGGCAGCGCCGCCGCCATCCCGCCGGCGCGCGGGGCAAACCCTGTGGCCGCCGCCCGCGGGTTGACCCACACGATCCGGTAGGCCAGGCGCGAGAGGCGCTCCATCTCGCGGCCCACCAGCGCCGGGTCGCCGCGCTCCCAGCCGTCGGACAGGATGACCACCACCGCTCCGCGGGCCATCCCCCGGCGGCCGTGACGATCGTTGAAGGTCTTCAGCGCATCGCCGATGCGCGTGCCGCTGGACCAGTCGGGCGCGGTGGCCGCCGCCCGCTGGATGGCGCGCTCGGGGTTGCGCGAATGCAGCGCGCGGGTCAGGCGGGTCAGCCGCGTCGCGAAGACGAACGCCTCAGAGCGGGTGCGCCGGTCCCCGCCCCCGGCGGCGCAGGTGAGGAACTGCAGGTAGGCGCGGGCGTAGGGCTCCATCGAGCCCGAGATGTCGCACAGCAGCACGAGGCGGCGGGGCACCACGCGGCGACGGCGACGGGCCAGGCGGATGGGGTCGCCCCCGGTCCGCAGGCTGCCCCGCAGGGTGCGGCGCATGTCCACCGTCTCGCCGCGGCGCCTGCGCTCGGCGCGGCGGGTGCGTCGCAGCGGGGCGGCCAGTTGGATACGCGACATGAGGCGGTACAGCGCGGCCAGCTCGTCGGCGTCCAGCGCGTCAAAGCGCTTGGTGCGCATCACCTCCTCGTCGGAGGCCAGCACCCCGACTTCAAGCTCCTCCTCGCCGGGCTCGGCGGCGGTGCGCGAGGGCGTGGGCGCCGCGCCCGCCCCCCAGGCGTCCTGCTCGCGGGCATGGGCGCCGGGCGTCAGCTCGCTCACGGGCCGCTCATCGGGCTCGCCCCCGGGCGCCCGGTGGGCGTCCTCGACCACCGTCGCGGCGGCGCCGCCCCCGCCCGCGGTGCCGAACACCTCGGCGAACACCCGGTCGAAGATCCGCACCTGCGTGGGGTCTGAGACGAACACCGCGCGCGCGGTCCAGTACAGACGCCGGCGGCCCACCGGCCGCACCACGCCCAGTGCCTCGGCGAAGCGCGCCGCGCGCTCGGGCTCCACCGGCACCCCGGCATCGTGCAGGCGCCGGCCGAAGGCGCCGACCAGCGGCGCCAGCTCCAGCTCCACGGTCTCGACGGCGAAGGCGTGCGTCATCTGGTCATCACCGCGCCCCGCTGACGAGGTTCGCCAACCCGCCCGCCCGCACGAGCTCCTGGTCCTCGCGGTACTTGAGCACCGAACCGAGGGTGCGCTCGGCAGCGCTCTCGTCAAGCGCGTCGATGCCCAGCACGCTGAGCGCGGCCAGCCAGTCGATGGCCTCGGCGATCCCCGGCGGCTTCTGGACGTCGGAGTCGCGCATGCGGCTGACCGCGTCAGCCACCTGCACGGCGAGCGTCTGCGCCGCGGCCGGGACCCGCCGCCGGATGATCTCGACCTCGCGCTCGGGCGTCGGGTACTCGATCCACTCATACAGGCAGCGGCGCTTGACGGCGTCGTGCAGGTCCCGGGTGCGGTTGGAGGTGAGCACGATGGCCGGCGGGTGGCTGGCCCGCACCGTGCCGATCTCGGGAATCGTCACCGTGGCCTCGGCCAGTAGTTCGAGCAGGAAGGCCTCGAAGTCGTCGTCGGCGCGGTCGATCTCATCGATGAGCAGCACCGCCGGGCGCGGCCCCGGATGCTGCAGCGCCTGGAGCAGCGGCCGGGCGATGAGGTAGTCGGGCCCGAATAGGTCGGCCTCCGAGAGATCGGCGCCACGGGCGTCGGCCAGGCGGATCGAGAGCAGCTGCCGGGGGTAGTTCCACTCATAGAGCGCCTCGGCGGCGTCGATGCCCTCATAGCACTGCAGGCGCACGAGCGGCGTGTCGAGCACCTGGGCCAGCGACTTGGCCGCCTCGGTCTTGCCCACCCCGGCCTCGCCCTCCAGCAGTAGCGGCTGGGGCAGGGCGAGGCTCAAAAACAGCGCGGTGGCCAGCCCCTCGTCGACGAGATAGTCGACGGAGGCCAGCCGGCGGGCCAGCGTCTCGACATCCGGAACGAGGTGGCGGATATCGCTGGCCACCTCGGGGTGGGCGGGGTCCGATTCCATGTGCCTATCGGGTCCGTCGGGTGCCATCACTGAGGAGGCTCAGGCCGCCCCTGCATTGCCGCCCACACCCGAGCCGGGTTGCACGGCATGTCGACATGGTCCACCCCGTGAGTGTGGTGCAGCGCGTCGATGACCGCGTTGACGATCGCCGGCGGCGAGCCGACGTTGGGAGACTCGCCGACGCCCTTGGCCCCCAGGGGGTGATGCGGGCACGGCGTGACCGTCGCCCCGAGTTCGAAGTCGGGACATTCCAGCGCGGTCGGGATGAGGTAGTCCATGAACGAGGAGTTCAGGCAGTTGCCCTCCTCGTCGAAGGTGATGACCTCCATGAGCGCGATCCCGATCCCCTCGGCCAGGCCGCCGTGGATCTGGCCGTCGACGATCATCGGGTTGATCCGCACCCCACAGTCGTCGACGGCGATGAAGCGCCGCACCGTGACCTGGGCGGTGTCGGGGTCGATGTCGACCACGGCGATGTAGGCGCCGTAGGGGTAGGTGAGGTTGGGCGGGTCGTAGATCACCTGGGCGTCAAGGCCGCCCTCCATGCCCTCGGGCAGCGACTCGCCGCTGTAGGCGCGGGCCGCGATGTCCTCGATCATCGCCCCCTGCTCGGGGTCGCCCTTCACATACCAGCGGCCCTTCTCCCAGGCCAGGTCCTCTGGCCGCGTCTCGAGCATGTGGGCGGCGATCAGCCGGGCCTTGTCGCGGACCTTGCGCGAGACCACCGCCACCGCTGCCCCACTCACCGGGGTCGAGCGCGAGCCGTAGGTGCCCAGGCCGTACGGAGTCTTGTCGGTGTCGCCGTGGCGGACCTGGATGTCCTCGGGCGGGATGCCCAGCTCCTCGGCGACGATCTGGGCGAAGGTCGTCTCGTGCCCCTGGCCCTGGGTCTGGGCGCTGAGCGACACCATCGCCTTGCCCGACGGGTGCACACGCAGATCGGCCCCGTCGTTCATCGACATGCCGAGGATGTCCATGTGCTTGCG
>DASXCN010000355.1:0-3249 GCA_036491155.1 Solirubrobacteraceae bacterium
GTCTACGCCGACGACTTCGAGGACGACTACGACGAGGACGAGGGCGGCGGCCCCGAGGCCTTCGAGCAGTTCACGGCCGAACCGCCCCCGGGCTATGTGCCCGTGCCGTTGCCCGATGCTCCGCCGCCCGACGACGACAACCCTCCGGTGCCGGTCGCCGAGACTCCACCCGCGCTCCCGCCGGTCGCCGCGGAGCCTCCGATCCCGGTCCCGCCCGCCGAGGCGCCCGCGCCGGTACCGCCCGCGCCGGCGCCACCGGCCTCCGAGGTCCCACCCGTGGCCCCACCGGCCGCCGATCCCCCCGCAGCACCCCCGGCTCCGCCCGCCGCGGCCGGATTCCTCGACGAGGCCTCGTTCGCCGCTCGCCTGGAGGAGGCGTCGTTCGAGACCGAGGCGCGGCTGACCGAACCAGAGCCCGAGCCCGAGCCGGCTCCTCCAGCGCCGCCGGCCGCCCCGTCGTTCATCGCCTTCGACGAGCTCGAGGAGCCCGCGGTGCGGGCGCCGGAGCCGGAGCCGGCCTTCGCCGAGCCGGAGTGGGTGTTTGAGGAGCCCGAGCCCGCGGGCGAGCCCGTGATCGAGGAGCCCCAGCCGGAGCCCGTGTTCGAACCGGAGCCCGTGTCCGAGGAGCCCGAGCCTGAGCCCGAGCCGATGGTCGAGGAGCCCGAGCCCGAGCCCGAGCCGGAGCCCGTGTTCGAGGAGCCCGAGCCCGAACCGGAGCCCGTGTTCGAGGAGCCCGAGCCCGTGGGCGAGGAGCCCGAGCCGCCCGCGCCCAACGGCACCCGCCGGGAGCTTGACCCCGCGCCGTGGCTGGCGTTCGCCGCCGAGTCGCCCCTGGCCGACGTGCCGGCCGAACCTCAGGCTGAGCCTGACGTTGAGTCTTTGCCGGAAACGGTCGCCGAGGAGCCCCACGTGACCGACGAGCCGGACACGGAGCCCGTGGCCGAGGAACCGGAGCCCGAGCCGGCGGCCGACGGGCCCGAGCCGGTCCCTGAGCCCATCACTCCCGCGGCGGCGGCTCAGACCCCGCCGCCTCCGCCGCCACCGCCCGCGTCGGCCCCTCCCGCCCCCGACTACGGCTACGCGACTCGACGCCGCGGCGGCTTGCTCCCAGCCGCGGAGCGAATGCTGCGCGCCGCCCTCGACGCCACGGCGGCCGCCAACGAGCGGCGCGAGCGCGAGTACCAAGCCCGCCTGGCCAGCACCCCTCCCGCGGCACGGCCGTTCCCCGGCGCCGCCACGCCCCCGCCGCCCGCGCCCGCCGCCCCCACCCCCGACGACGCAGCGCGGGTCCCGGACGAGGAGCGCGCCCGTGAGCGCGCCGAGCAGCACCGCCGCGAGGGCGAACTCGAGCGCAGGCTCGTCGCCTCGGGGCTCACGCTCGGCCGCGCCGCCGCTCTGGTGGGCGCCGCCATCTCCCGCCGCGGCCCGTTCAGCGCCGGCGGCACGCTCACCGACGACGTGCGGGCGATGATCGCCGCATCGCTGCCGGCGCCCGTCGTCCTGCCCCAGGAGCACGGCGCGATCGCCGTCGTCGGCGCGGGTGGATCGGGCAAGACGCGCAGCGTGGCCGCCCTGGCGGCGGCACAGGCTCGCGCTGGGGCGCTGGTGAGCGTCGCCAGCCTCGGCAGTCCCGGGCGCGAGGACGAACTGGGCGCGCTGTTGCACGGCGAGCCGGTCAACATCATCCCCGCCATGCGTACCCGGGCCACGGCTCGGGCCGTGAGCTCGGCCCGCGAGCGGGGCCTGGTCATCATCGACACCGCTGCCGCGGCCCCGCGCGACGACTCGACCATCGACGTGATGGCCGAGGCCCTGCACAGCTTCGGCCTGGACGGCATCTATCTGACGATCCCGGCGACGCTCAGTGCGGGGGCCGCGGTCCGACTGGTCGACAGCTTCTCCGCCTTCGATCTCACTGGCATGGTCGCCACGCACGTCGACGAGACCGACGAACTGGGCCAGATCGCCGAGCTGGCGATGCAGACCGGAATCCCGCTGGCCTACACATTGACCGGATTGGCCCTTCAGGAGGCGGTCGCATCTGCCGATCCTGAACGCATCGCAGCTGAGTTGCTGAGATGACTAAGCCCACCGAGACCGCACCCGACAACGTCACGCTCTTCCCCGGCAGCGGGCAGGGTACGCTCACCACGCCCGCGGGCGAGGAGCTGCCCGTGCGCACCTTTGAGCGCGGCGAGGAGGTGGTGCTGGTCGTGCTCGTCAATCTCGACGACGAACGCGGAAGCGACTCGGTCGAGGCCGCCAAGCTCGAGTACACCTCGCGCCGTGGGCTGATCAAGCTGCGCGGCGAGGCGGTGTTCGAGGATCAGAGCCTCATCCGCTTTCACCCCGATGGCGACGCCGAGGTCCTCCAGCGCCGTGACTTCGTGCGCGTGCACACGCCCCACCCGATCACCGTGACCGACGACAACAACCGCCAGCGCGTGCACACGGTCGATCTCAGCGGCGGCGGCATGCTGCTGGCCGACGGTGAGGAGCTGGAGGTGGACCAGACCATCCACTTCGCCATCTCGATCGTCACCACCGAGCTTCCGATCGAGGGCATCGCCCGCGTCGTCCGCATCCGCGAGGACGGCAAACGGGCCCTGATGTTCGAGCAGATCGCCGAGCACGACCGCCAGCGCCTCATCCGGTTCGTGTTCGAGTGCATGCGTACGGCCCGGGCCCGGACCCGCGGCGACTGGATTTAAGTAGACCGTCCCCACAGCGACCGAGGACACCCCCATGGCTAAGAACAAGACCGACAACAAGGGCAAGAAGGGCGAGAAGAAGGGCAAGAAGGGCAAGGGCTCCGGTGACGGCATCAGCGTCGCCGGGCACCCGCACGCCGCCGCTCAGGTCCGGCGCGCCAAAGGCTTTGGAGGCGTCTCGTTCTTCCTCATCACGGCGTACTTCTCGTTCAAGGCCGGGGTCCCGGCCGATCAGGTGGCGGTGCGCGCGCTCATCGCGGGCGTCGGCGGCTACCTGCTGGCCTGGATGTGCGCGGTGACCGTGTGGCGCCACCTGGTGCTGGCCGAGCTGCGCTCGGCGATCGAGAGTGGCCGCGCCCGGATGGAGCCGGTCGGTGCCGGAGCGACAGCGCCGGCGCCCGACGGCGACGGCAAGTAGCGCGCCGCCCATTGCCACCGGGGACCTGTAGACGCAGACCATGGATCCGATCCACCCGATCCTCCCGACGACGCCCCCTGGCGTCACCCCGATCGCTCCGGCTCCGGCGCTGACTCCGGT
>DASXCN010000356.1:0-10077 GCA_036491155.1 Solirubrobacteraceae bacterium
GATCGGGGTGGAAGGCAGTCCGTCCATGGGGGTCCGGATCACCTCGTCTGATCCGGAGCGCGGAGGTCGGCCCGAGTGGGCGGACGGCGCGCCAGAGCTCGCGCCGGGGCAGGGGATCTTCCTCGAAGAGCTGCTGGCCGCGGTGGCCGAGCGCGGAGTGCCGGAGCCGCGCGCGATCGGCGTGACGGAGTCGCTTCCCGATCACGACGAAGCGGCGCAGAGCAACCAGCTGGCCGCGTTTCTGGAGGGCTAGTGGACATCGACGAGCGCGGATCGCGCATTGCTCTGGTCGCCGACGAGTTGGTCAATCCGGCGGCGGATGGCATCGACGCCCTGGCGGTCCTGCACGACGAGGATTGGGGGGTGATCCAACTCCCGCCGGCCTGGTACCCGGCGGACGTTGCGGCGCCCCTGCTGGAGCAGATTGCCGAGCACGTCGAGGAGTTCGCCCGCCACGGCTACCAGCTGGTGCTGATCGGCCAGCGCGCGGGCCTCGAGGACGCTCTCGCTCACGCTGGGCTTGATGTCCCCGACGCTCTGTTGCCCGCCAACGCCGACGCGCTCCGCGCCTTCCTGCAGGCGCGGCCGCCCGCAGATCCGGCGCAGGTGCGCGGCGAGATCAGCTGAGCCTGAGGGACCCGCTCACACCGTCCAGTAGTGCTCTGACGGCCAGGTCGGCCCTCCTCGTGCCGTGTTCCCATAGTCGGCGACGAGCGCACTGGCGGTCATCGCCGACGACTCGGCCGAGGCCGCGAACAAGACCACGTTGGCGATCTCGTCAGATGTGCCCAGCCGCCCATCCACGTCGGGCGCAGGCTCCGCGGCGCTCGTGACCATGTCGCTGCTCACCGCCGGATGACCGCGCCGGAACATCGCGGTGTCGGTGGGACCGGGGCAGACGACGTTGACGCGAATGTTCTCCGGCGCGAGGTCGACGGCCAGACTCTTGGCCAGCATCAGCACCGCCCCCTTGCTGGCCGTGTACGCGGCCCATCCGGGGAAGGCGATGAAGCTCGAGTTCGATCCCGTGAGCACGATCGAGCCCCGTCCCTTGCGCCGCATCGACGGCACCGCGTGCTTGGCACAGAGGAACGGGCCCCGCACGTTGACCGCGAACACGCGATCCCACTCCTCGGGCGAGACCTCCCAGAAGGGAGTGATCGGTCCTTCGATGCCGGCGTTGGCGTGCAGGATCGAGAGCGGCTCGCCGAAGTCCGCTTCGATCTGGCGCAGCGCCTCCTCCACCGCGTCGCTGTCGCCGACGTCGCACGCGTAGGCGCGAGCGGCACCTCCGGCGGCGACGATCTCCTGCGCCGCGCCGGCCGCGCTGTCGGCGTCGAGGTCGACGCACGCCACCCGGGCGCCCTCGGCAGCGAAGCGACGCGCGACGGCTCGGCCGATGCCCGAACCCGCGCCGGTGACCACGCAGACGTCGTCGGAGAACCGCATAGACACTCCCCTCTCTGTCGGACCTCGGGCAGCCTAACGGGGTGCGGTAGGATCCCCGCCCCGCCGGGCCCGTGGCAGGCCCCCGAAGGGGAAGGAGAGTCGTGAGTCAGAACCTTGTAAGCGACAAGATCGCCGGCCTGCTACAGCGCGAGGGCGCCGAGTTCATCGTCGGCTTTCCCGAGAATCGGCTGTTCAATTCCGCCGCCGCGCTCGGGATGCGTCCGATCATCACCCGGACCGAGCGGGTGGCGGTCAACATCGCCGACGGGTTTGCCCGGATGACACGGGGCGAGCGCTTCATCCCGTGCGTCATGCAGTACGGGCCCGGGGCTGAGGCCGCCCACGCTGCCGTGGCGCAGGCCTTCGGCGACCGCAGCCCGATCCTGCTCATTCCCGGCGAGCATGCGCGTGCGGCGCAGGTGGACTCCCCGACTGTCGGCGCGGCGGAGGCCTACCGCGCGATCACGGCGTGGCGTGCCACCGTCAACGAGCCCGAGCAGGGCCCCGGCATCTTCCGCCGGGCGCTGCAGGCGGTGCGCGGCGCGCGTCGCGGGCCGGTCCTCGTCGCGGTGGCCAACGACGTGCTGTATACGCCGGCCGCCGATGACCGCCCGTGGGAGGTCAGCTATCCCGGCGCGCGGCGCAGCCAGGCCGACGCCGCGGACGTCGAGGAGACGCTCGCGATCATCGCCGCGGCGAGCTCGCCGCTGATCGTGGCGGGGCAGGGCGTTCTCTACGCGGACGCCACCGACGAGCTTGTCGCCCTGGCCGAGGCGCTCGAGCTGCCGGTGGCCACGACGCTCAACGGCAAGAGCGCGTTTCCCGAAGACCATCCGCTCGCGTTGGGGGCGGCCGCCCGTACGCGCCCGGCGACCGTCGACCGAGCCTTCGAGCGCGCCGACGTGATCCTCGGCGTGGGCACCAGCTTCTCGCGCTCGCTCTACATCACGCCGATGCCGTCTCAAGCGACGCTGGGCCAGATCGTCAGCGACCCCCGCGACCTCGCGACCGGGTACGACGTCGACTTTGCCTGCGTGGGCGACGTGAAGCTCGTGCTGGGCCAGCTGATCGCCCGGGTCCAGACCCGGGACGGAAGCGGCGCCCGGGAGAACGACGACGTGAGGGCGCGGATCGCATCCACCCGCGAGGAGTTCTCCGAGGCCTGGCTGCCGCGCCTCACGTCGGAGGCGGCGCCGATGAGTCCCTATCGCGTGGTGTGGGAGCTGATGCACGCGGTCGATCGGCAGCGCACCGTCGTCACGCACGACGCCGGCCATCCGCGTGACCAGATCGTGCCGTTCTACGAGGCCATCGTCCCTCATGGCTACCTGGGCTGGGGCAAATCGACGCAGCTCGGCACCGGTCTCGGCCTGGCCATGGGCGCTCGGCTCGCCCGGCCGGACTGGCTGTCGGTCAACGTCATGGGTGACGCCGCCTTCGGCATGGTGGGGATGGACCTGGAGACCGCCGCGCGGTGCCGTATCCCGATCCTCACCATCGTCCTGAACAACGGCTTGATGGGCGGATACACCGAGTACATGCCCGAGGCCGTGGCCCGATACGACGCGCACCGGCTGGGCGGCGACTATCGCGGTGTCGCCACGGCGCTCGGAGTCCATGCCGAGCGCGTTGAGCGCCCGGATGATCTACGCGCCGCGCTGGAGCGGTGCATCGCGTGCGTCGCTTCGGGACGGCCGGCGTTACTCGAGGCGATGACCCACGAAGAGCCGGCCATGGCCATCTCATGAGAGTCAGGGAGACAACGTGAACAGATTCCGCGCCGCACTCACTCACCCGCTGGGCGTCGCCATCGGCGACATGCTGCCGCCGGAGCAGATCGGGGCCACCGCGCAATGGATCGAGGCGGCCGGCTACTCGCACCTCACCGTTCCCGAGGACTGCTTCTACCTTCCCGCGCAGGTGGGAGCGACGCTCGCGCTCACCGCCACCGAGCGGATTCCGGTGGGGACCAGCATCGTGTCGGCGCTGACGCGTCACCCCGCGATCCTGGCCATGGAGATCGCCGGCATCAGCCGCGCCTTCCCCGGCCGCTTCTGGCCCGGGATCGGACTCGGCCTGCCGCCCTGGCTCAAGCAGATGGGGCTCATGCCCGAGCGGCCGGTCGCCGCCATGAGGGAGGCGATCGAGTCGATCAAGCAGCTGCTGGCCGGCGAGACGGTCGAGCTGGCGGGCAAGACCGTCACCCTCGACAAGATCACCATCACCCATCCCGCGGTGGAAGAGGTGCCGATCACGATGGGCGTGATGAGCCCGATGATGCTGAGACTGTCGGGTCAGATCGCCGACGCCACTCTGTTCGCAGCCAGCAGTGGGCTGCGGTATTTCGAACAGGCCATGGCGGACGTCGCCGCGGGGCTGCAGCGCAGCGGCCGGCCCGCGGACGCGATGGGCCATCGCACCATCGCGCTCGCCTGCGTCGACCGCGACGGCGCCCGTGCGCGCGACATCATCCGCCCGGTGATGGCGGAATTCCTCGCCGAGTTCGCCGACATGAGCACGGTGACGCGGTACGGCATCAGCGAGGAGCTGACCGAGATGGTGAGCCGTGGCGGCGCCGAAGTTGTCGCCAAGGAGATGCCCGATCAGTGGCTCGACGATCTGGCGCTCGTGGGCACGCCCCGTGAGGTTGCCGACACGGTGTTGTCATGGGTGTCCATCGGGATCGATGTCATCACCGTCTTCCTCCCGCACCCAGCGGAACGAGAGACGCTGGCGCTGCTGGCGGAGGAGGTCATCCCCCTCGTCGCGCAGAGTCGGGAGTGGCGTGGGTGAGCATGCGTACTGATTCTTGAGAGAGGTGTGAGGATGGATCTGGGTTTACGCGGATGTGCAGCGATCGTGGGTGGAGCGTCGTCGGGGATGGGGCGCGCGATCGCCCGACGGCTGGCCGAGGAAGGCTGCGATGTGACCTTGTTCGCCCGGCGCGCGGAGCTGCTGGGCGAAGCCGTCGCGGACATCTCCACGCTCACCGACGGCGGTCGTGCCCACGCGGTGGCCGGCGATTCGACTGCTCCCGGTGACCTGACCCGGACAGTTGAGGAGACCATGAGGGAGTTTGGGCGGATCGACATCGTGGTCAACAACACGGGCGGGCCGTCCGCCGGAGACTTCGGAGATTTCGACGACGAGGGCTGGCAGGGCGGCTTCGAGCTCACCGTGCTCTCGGCGCTCCGGTTGACGCGGCTGGCGCTGCCGGCGCTGCGCCAAAGCGGACGCGGTCGCGTGGTCAACCTCACGTCGATGGCCGTCAAGGAGATCAACGACGGGTTACTGCTCTCCAATGCGCTGCGCCCGGCGGTCACCGGTTGGGCAAAGCACCTATCCCGCGAGGAGGGACCGCACGGGATCACCGTCAACTCGATCGCGCCGGGCTACATCGACACCGATCGGCTCCGTTACCTGTATTCGACTGGGGCCGACCCCGATTCCGATCGCCGGCGCGATGAGGAGACGATCCCGCTGCGCCGGTTTGGGGCGCCCGAGGAGATTGCCTCCGCGGCCGCGTTTCTCTGCTCGACGGAGGCTGCCTACATCACCGGCGTCACCCTTCTGGTCGACGGCGGCTTGACCCGCGGGCTGCTGAGCTGACCGCGGATGCGTCGGGTCTCATGAAAGCCGTCATGCTCCGTCGACACGGCGGTCTCGATGCACTGACCGTCGAGGAGGTGCCCGATCGCACCGCCGGCCCCGGGGAGGCCGTGGTGCGGGTCCACGCCGTGGCGGTCAATCGCCTGGACTGCTGGGTGCGGGCGAACATCGGCCATGCCTACCAGGCGCGACTGCCCCTGATCCCCGGCTACGACGTCGCCGGCGAGGTGGTGCAGGTCGGTGCTGGAGTTGACACCATCGCGCCGGGCGACCGCGTGTATGTGCACTACGACTTCTCGTGCGGTCGCTGCCGGTACTGCCTGGCCGGCGACGAGTCGCTGTGTGACCGCTACGGGGTGATGGGTGTCGATCACGACGGTGGCTACGCGGAGCTGGTGATCGCACCACAGCGCAATCTGTTCGCGCTCGATGAGAGTGTGTCGTTTCAGGCAGCAGCGGCCGCAGGATCGGTGTACCTCACCGCGTATCACATGCTGTTCGCCAAGGCCGGCGTCCGGGCGGGGCAGACCGTCCTGGTCGTGGCCGCGGGGTCCGGCGTCAGCGGCGCGGCCGCCCAGCTCGCGGCCTGGGCGGGCGCGCGGGTGGTGGCAACGGCGGGCACCCGCGAGAAGGCCGACCGCGCGGTCGCCCTCGGCGCCGAGGCGGGATTGGTGCACTCGGAGCCCGGGTGGAGCGACGAGGTGCGCCGGCTGACCGGCGGCCGCGGCGTCGACTGCGCTATCGACCATGTCGGAACCGCGACGTTCAGTGAGGTGGTGCGGTCCCTGGCCGGCGGGGGCAAGATGGTCCTGTGCGGCGCGAGCTCCGGCTCCCAGGTGGAGCTTGATCTGATCGACCTCTTCGCCCGGCAGATCGCGATCATCGGCTCCAGCGACGGTTCTCGCGCTGAGCTCCTCGAGGTGCTCCGCCTCCTGGCGGAAGGGGTGGTTGAACCGGTGGTGGATCGCGTGCTGACGCTCGACGAGGCAGCCAAGGCACAACAGCTGCTCGAGGAGCGCCGGCACTTCGGTCGGATCCTGTTGGACCCGACCCTGTAGTCGCTCTGCGTCCCCTCCTCATGGGGTTCCCGCGTCGCGCGCATGCGCGGCGAACACCGCCGGAGCGCAGCTCACCCACCGCGCGCCGGCGATCGCAGGCCCCGCTGATCGCACCAGCGGTCGAAGTCGGCGGAGCTTGTACCGAGGCCTGCGGACGGGTCGCGTACTTCGGAAGAAATATGCCTTGACAAGAATAGTCGCATGAGTGAATATGTAGCGCATGGACGAGATCGCATCGGCCCTCGGAGACGGCGCGCGATGGCGGCTCATCGAGCTTCTCGCCGAGCGCCCCCGGTCCGTCGGCGAGCTGGCTGAGCTGACCGGCCTGCGCCAGCCGCAGACCACGAAGCACCTGCAGACCCTCGCCCGGGCCGGGCTCGTCACCGTCTACCCGCTGGGGCAACGACGCGTCTATGCGATCGAGACGGCTCCGCTGGAGGCTCTGGAGCGCCGGTTGCGCGAATTGGTGAAGACCAGCGAGGGGCAGGCGGGCGCTCGAGACGTGATCGCTCGCTACCGCGCGGCGATCGAAGCGGACTCCGCCGTCGCCGACGCGGACCGGTGGGCAGACGGGCGCACGTTCTCCTTTGAACGTGCGCTGGCCGCGCCCCGGGACGTCGTGTGGCGTCATTGGGTCGACCCGGATCTGCTGGCCGCGTGGTGGGCCCCGCCGTCGATGACCGTCTCCGATTGCGTGCTCGAGCCGAAGCGGGGCGGCCAGGCCGTCCTCGAGTACCGGGAGGGCGACCAGCGCTATCGGTCAGAGGGAAGCGTCCGCGCCGCCCGGCGACCCACGCACCTCGCCTTCGAGCTCTCGGTGTTGGACGCGGCCGGCGCCGTCTCGTTCACCGGTCATTACGACCTGCGACTCACCGTCGCCGGAAACGGGACGCGCCTGCAGCTGGAGCTGCGCATCAGCGATTCGACGCTCGGCGCCGTCCCCTTTGTCGCTGGCATCGAGACGGGCTGGGGTCAGGTCCTCGACCGGCTGACCGAGGTCGTCAGCACATTCCGGCCCACCACCAGGACACAGACCAAGCGAAAGGAACAACAGCCATGACCACCACCACCCGCAGGGTCAGCGCGAACATGAGCCTCACGCTCGACGGGCGCTACAGCGGCCCCGGCGGACCCGCCGACCTGGGCGCGATCGTCCCGTACATGAGCTCCGACGTCGCCCGCGACCAGATGGCCCGCATGTTGGAAGGAGCGACGACGGCATTGCTGGGTCGGCGCAACGCCGAAGGCTTCATCGGCTTCTGGACACCGTTCGCCGAGGATGAGACCGCCGATCCCCGTGATCGCGGCTACGCGAGCTGGTTGGTCAACGTTGACAAGGTCGTCCTCTCGACCACGTTGACCGAGGCGCCCTGGGACCGGGCCCGCGTGGTGAACGCGCCGGCGGCCGACGTCGTCGCCGAGCTCACGGCCACCGGCGAGGGCGACATTCTCGTCAACAACAGCGCCAGCGTCATCAAGGCTCTCCTCGCAGAGGATCTCGTCGACCGGCTCTATCTCATCATCTGCCCCGAGATCGCCGGGGGTGGCGAGAGGCTGTTCGACGACGGCCTGCCCGCCTCGAAGTGGACCCTCACCTACCAGGAGACGGGCCAGCTCGGCGAGATCGCCCTCGTCTACGACCGCGCGCGCTCCTGACCTCGGGTCTCAGCCGCTGGTGCCGATCACCGTCAGCTGCGCGTCGGCGGTGATCATCGGCGTGCCGCCTTCAACCTGGCACAGCAGTTTGATCGTCCGGCGGTCCGGCGGTCCGGCGGTCCGGCGGTCCGGCGGTCCGGCCGTGAGGCCGGTCAGGCGTCCCGTCGTCGCGGCGCCGATGATGGCCGGGGCGTTGTCTGCGCTGGGGTCGTTGACCGCGGACACCGTCGTCGCTAGGGGCTGGGCGACACGGGGCGGGCCTCCGGGTCGTGGCCGAGCGCGCTGCGGCCGCCGTCGACGGGGACCACGGCCCCGGTGACGAAGCTGGCATCGGAGGAGAGGAGGTGCGCGACGACGGTGGCGACCTCGTCCGCGCGCCCGACGCGTCCGATCGGGTGCAGTCGCCGCAGCTCGTCGTCGAGCCGGTGGTCGTAGCGCTCGGTGACGATCGAGCCAAGGGCGACCGCGTTGACGCGGATCCCGCGGCCGGCGTAGTCGACCGCGAGGGCACGGGTCAGTCCTTCGATCGCCGCCTTGGCGGTGGCATACGGCAGCGCGCCTGGCACCGGGCGTTGGGCTTGGTGCGAGGAGACGTTGACGATCGCGCCCGGCGTCCCGTCTTGCAGGAATTGGCGGATCGCGGCGGCGCTGCCCGCCACCGCCAGCGCGACGTTGGCCGTGATCGCATCGAGAAGGTCGGCGAGGGGGGTGTCGTGCGCCGTCGCATCGCGGAAGACCGCCGCGTTGTTTACCCAGCCGGTGAGCGTTCCGACCCGGCTGGCACGCTCTACCGCTGCGCTGAGCGTGTCCTCGTCGGTCGCATCCCCCGCCAGCGCCTCGATCACCGGGTCGCTCGCCGCCCAGGCCAGCGCGTCCGCGTCGCGGTCCAGCGCCACCACACGCCCCTGGGTGGCGAGGCGCTCAGCGATCGCGCGCCCCACGCCGCGGCCCGCTCCGGTGACCACATAGCTCGGGGTCATCGAGGACACGATACGCAGGGGGGACGGGTACGCTGGCGCCATGCCGATGCCCAAGCGCACGAGCGTCGAGGACTTCTTCGCGCAGCTGACCGACGTGCAGCGGCCCCACCTCGAGACGCTCCGCGAGCTCAGCCTCAAGGCCGACCCGGAGGCTCGGGAGGAGCTCAAATACAACCTCCCGGTCTACGTCCGCGGCGACAACACCACCCTGTGGATGCTTCAGAACTTCAAGAACCACTGCTCGCTGCGGTTCCCGCCACCGTTCTTTGCCACGCAGAAGGCCGCGGTGGAGGCCGCCGGCTACGAGGCCGGTGCGGGCTTCATCAAGCTCCCCTACGCCGGTGACCTGCCGACCAGGCTCCTGAAGGCGCTGATGAAGGCGCGCGTCGAGGAGTACGCGGCGACCGGCGCCGGCTGGAACGACCGCTGACCCGAGCCGCGCCCGGGGCGCGTCGCGTCCGTTGATGTACAGCGGATCAGCGGTCAGATCGCAGGACCGAGACTGCTGAACGGTCGGCCACGCACGGCGCCGCATGAGGTGAAGACGGCCGGGTTCGCGGGGTGTGCGGGCTGTGACCGGATGGTGAGCGGACTGTGACCGCTCGGGTGGATCTTTGCTCTCGCAACGGTCAACGCCCAGTGATTGGACCCCGTCATGCAGTCACTCCTTCATCGCGAACTGGTCCGCACCATGGCCGCCGACAAGGCGCGCCAGCCGGCGATCCAGTCGCGTCCGATCCAACGACGCCGTCGCCCGCTGTCGGTCGCGACGCACCCCCTGCTCCGGCGCCCTCGCGTGTTGAGGGGGCGGGCGTGATGTGGCGGACCCCTCCGGCGTGGGCCTTCGCCCCCAGGCGAGATGGCGATGCCGCAGGGCGTCGCGAACGCTCGCGCGACCGTCGGCGACAGAGCGTGGTGGTGGGGCTGCGTGGCGTCGCCCGTCAGGCCGGTCCGCGCTCGCGGCCACGCCACTTCGACACGTTGGCGCGTGAGCGCGCCGCCGGCGTGCGTGCGGAGCTGCTGGAAGTGGCGGCTGCGCTGGAGCGCGCCGCCGATCCGGCGCCCGACGTCCTGGCCACGTTGTGGTGGCTGCTGACCGACGGGTGTTCCAGCCCGCTGCTGAATACGAATGTTCCGGCAGAGAAACTGCCGGCGGCGCTTGACCTTGCCCGCGCCGATCTGGACCGCGCAGAAGCCGTCCGCGACGACGCGGGTGAAGGTCAGAGGTCCAACGTGGGGGAGGCTGGGTGGCCCGGGGGCGCTCAGCGCAGCAAGAGGGGGCAAAGGGAGCCTCGGGTCTAGACGTACGAGGGGGCACGGACTCG
>DASXCN010000357.1:0-5933 GCA_036491155.1 Solirubrobacteraceae bacterium
GTGGAGCTGCTGGCCAACGGGGTGATCCTGGTCAGCATCCTCGTGCGCTTCGGGATGATCGAGGCGTTCCTGCGCTTCTACTTCACCGACACAGACCAGGCGCGCCGCGACGCGCTGGCTCGCCGGACGGTGGCCTTCCTCCTGATCGCCACGACGATCGTCTCGGTGATCCTGGCGGTGTTCGCGGGGCCGGTCAGCCAGGTCGTGCTGGGCTACCGCGACGTCACCACGATGCGGATCGCGGTGCTGGGGCTGTGGACGTTCACCAACCTGGAGCTGGCCTACGGGCTGCTGCGCGTGGATGAGCGCCTGCGCGTGTACGCGATCGCGTCGGTCAGCAACGTGCTGATGACGGTGGCCGCCTCGGTGGTGCTGGTGGTGGTGCTCGGCGATGGCGCCCGCGGGCTGTTGCTGGCCAACTACGGCGCCTCGACTGTGGTGCTGTTCGCCCTGTGGTTCACGATGCGCCACCGGCTGCGGCCGCGCCGGGCCCAGGCGGAGGAGATGGGCGTGCTCCTGCGCTTCGGGCTGCCCACCGTCCCCGCCGAGGCGTCGGTGTACGCGCTCAGCATCGTCGATCGCTATTACCTCTTTCACCACCGCAGCCCGGCGCTGGCGGGGCTGTACTCGATCGCGGTCAAGCTCGCCGGGGCGGTGGCCTTCATCGTGCGCGCCTTCCAATACGCGTGGCCGCCGCTGGCCTACTCGGTCACCGACGACCGCGAGGCCGGACGGCTCTACGGCCTGGTGACCACGTACTACCTGCTGGTCAGCGGTTGGGTGGTCGCCGGGCTGGCCTTGGAGGGCCGCTGGGTGCTGCGGCTGCTCACCGCCCCCGCGTTCTTTGACGCCTACAAGGCGCTCCCGTGGGTGGCCCTGGGCTGGGCGCTGTACGGACTGTGGGTGGTCTTCTTGGCTGTCGCGGGGCGCGCCATGGTCACCTCACGCAACTTCCCGGCGGCGATCGCCGGACTGGCCGCCAACGTCGTGCTGCTGCTGGTGCTCGTCCCCGCGCTGGGCCTCGCGGGCGCCGGGCTGGCCCTGTGCGGCGCCTATGTGGTGATGCTGGGCATCATGCACCTGCTCACCCGGCGGGCCTTCCCGGTGGCGTTCGAGTGGCGCCGGCTGGTCCATTTGACCGTGATCGTGGGCGGCCTGGCCGCGGCCGGCGAGCTGTTGTTGCCGACCTCGGGGGCCGTCGGCTTTGTCAGCCGGGCGGTGGTGTGGGCGGTGATTCCGGGCGCGCTGCTGGTCACCGGCTTTGCCCACGGCGCGGAGCTGGCGCAGGCGCGCGAGCTTCTGGCCCGCCTGCGTCCTCCCGGTTCGTCGCGTCCCGCCCCGGGCGAGTCGTGACCCGCCCCGCCGTCAGCGTGGTGATGCCGTTTGCCGGCAGCCGCGCCGAGGCTGCCACGGCGCTCGCGGCGCTGCGTGCGCTGAACACCGGCTCCGGCGACGAGTTCATCCTCGCCGACAACACCGGCGTTGCGCCGCCAGACGAGCGGGTGACCGTGGTCACGGCCCCCGGCGAGCTGTCGCCGTCACACGCGCGCAACGCGGGCGCCGCCCGCGCCTCGCGGTCGTGGATCCTGTTCCTGGACGCCGACTGCGCGGCCCCCGCCGACCTGCTGGACCGCTTCTTCGCCCGCGACGTGGCCGACGAGGTGGGCGCGTTGGCCGGCGCCGTCGTCGCCGCGGCGAGACCAGGATCGCCCCCACCCAGCCTGGCTGAGCGCTACGGCGCCGCCAAGAGCTTCCTGGACCAGGACGCGCACCTGGCCCATCCCTTCATGCCGCGCGCCGTCGCCGCCAACCTGCTCGTGCGCCGGGAGGCCTTCGAGGCGATCGGCGGCTTCTACGAGGGGGTGCGCGCCGCCGAGGACACAGACTTCTCTTGGCGCCTGCAGCGTGCTGGGTGGCGGCTGGAGGGACGGGGCGAGGCGGTGGTGGAGCACCGCTACCGGACGACCGTGCGCGCGCTGTGCCGCCAGTGGCGCGGCTACGCCGCAGGGCGGGCGTGGCTGGGTCGCCGTTATGACGGCTTCTCGCCCGAGCCCGCTCTGACGCGGGCCGCCGGGCGTGTGCTGCGCCGACGCGGTGCGCCCGCGGCCGCCCTCACAGGGCCGACGACGGCGCTTGAGGCCGCGCCGGCCGCCGGTCCCGGCCCCCTTGACCGCGGCCGCTTCCTCGCCCTCGATGCCCTGCTCGGCGTCGAGGAGCTGGCGGGGTTTGCGCTCTCCAACCGCCCGCGGCGCGAGAGCCGGCCGCCGGCCCGGGTGGTCCTGGTCGCCGACCGCTTCCCCGCTCGCGACGACCCGCTGGCCGACTTCGCGCTGACCCTGGCGGGGGCGCGGGTGGAGGCCGCGACGCGCCCCGAGGCGCTGGGCCGCCGCGCCGCTCAGGGGCTCACCATCGACTACCGCGAGGATGACGGCGCGGGCGCGCGGGCGCTGGCCCTGGTGCGGCTACTCATGCGGCACCCCGTGCGCTGCACGCGCGATCTCGTCGGCCGTCGGCCCGGGACGCCGGGGCTGGCGGCGCTGGCCCCCGCGGTGGCGCGACTGGTGCGCGACGGCCACGCCCGGGTCCACCCGCTGGGCGGCGAGGACGCCCGCGCGGTCGCCGCGCGCCTGGCCCGTCTGGCCGGCCGGCGGCTGGAGGTGTGATGCGCGTCCACCTGGTCGACGCCCCGGCCTTCACGCCCCCGTATGACCACGCGCTGGCCTCGGCGCTGGTCCGCGGCGGCGCCGAGGTATCGCTCATCACCAGCCGCTTCGCCTACGGGGCGGTGCCAGACCCCGACGGCTACGTGCGGCGCGAGCTGTTCTACCGGCGAGCCGTGGGACCGGCGGGCTCGCGAGCACGGCGGCTGAGCAAGCTCGCCGGGCACGTGCCCGACATGCTGCGCTATCGCGGCATCGCCGCCGAGGCCGACGTCGTGCACTTCCAGTGGCTGACCACCCCGGTCCTGGATCAGTGGCTGCTCCCGCGCCGCCCCCTGGTACTCACCGCCCACGACCTCCTCCCCCGCGAGCCGCGCCCCGGCCAGCTCGCGGCGCAGCGGCGGCTGCTGTCGCACGTCGACGCCGTGGTGGTCCACTCCGACTACGGTCGCGCCCAGTTGGTCACGGGCCTCGGCCTGCCCGCCGACCGCGTCCACGTGATCCACCACGGAGCCTTCAGCCACGCCGTCGACGGCGCGCGGGCCCCGCTGCCATCAGAGGTCGGCGGGTCTGCGGCGGACGGCCTGCCCGTGGTGCTGTTCGCCGGCCTGTTGCGCCCCTATAAGGGCCTGGACACGCTGCTGCGGGCCTGGTCAAGCGTGGCGGGCGCCGAGCTGTGGATCGCCGGGCGCCCCATGATGGACCTCGCCCCGCTGCGCAGGTTGGGCGGCGAGGGCGTGCGCTGGGTGCCGCGGTTCGTCTCAGACGGCGAACTGGCCGCCCTGCTCGACCGCGCCGACGTCGTGGTCCTCCCCTACGCGCGCACCCAGCGCTTTGACCAATCGGGCGTGCTGGCCACCGCCATGGCCTTTGGCAAGGCGATCGTGGTCTCGGATATCGGAGGCTTCTCGGAGATCGCCGCCGCGGGCGCCGCCCGGCTGGTCGCGCCCGGTGACCCCGAGGCGCTCGGAGCGGCGCTGAGTGCGCTGGTGTCCGATCCGCAGGCGCGAGAGCGACTGGCCTCAGGCGCGCTGGCGGCCGCGCGCGGGCCGTACTCGTGGGACGCGGCGGCGCGGGCCACGCTGGCGCTCTACGAGCAGATCACGCGCTGAGGGCGCGGGCGGCGTCCGGATGCGCACCGCGCCTGGCGACCTCGTCGCGCACGACCGTCGCGACCTGGGTCCCGAACAGCTCGATTGAGCGCATCACGTCCGCGTGGGCCACGGCGCCGACGCTCATCTGCGCGACATAGCGCGTGTTTCCGAAGAGCTCGTGCTCGAAGAGGATCTTCTCGGCCACCTGCTCGGGCGAGCCGGCGGCGACAGCGCCGCGCGGCGAGCGCAGTGCCTGGTACTCCTCGCGGCCCGACGGCGGCCACCCGCGCTCGCGCCCGATGCGGTTCATCATCGCCAGGTACGGGGCGGCGAAGGCGCTGTCGGCAGCCTGGGAGGTCTGCCCCACGAAGGCATGCGTGTTGATGGCCAGCGGCAGGGCAGCGGCGTCGTGTCCGGCCCGGGCCGCCGCCTGGCGATAGAGGGCCACCAAGGGCGCGAAGCGCTCCGGCTGGCCACCGATGATGGCCAGGGTCATCGGCAGGCCCAGAGTCCCGGCGCGGACCACCGACTGCGGGGTCCCCCCGACGGCCACCCACACGGGCAGCGGGTCCTGCACGGGGCGCGGGTAGATGCCGGCGTCGGTGAGCGGAGGGCGCAGGCGGCCCGACCAGGTCACGCGCTCGTGGTCGCGGATGGCCAGCAGCAAGTCGAGCTTCTCGGCGTAGAGCTCGTCGTAGTCGTCCAGGTCGTAGCCGAACAGCGGGAAGGACTCGGTGAACGAGCCGCGCCCGGCCATGATCTCGGCGCGCCCGCCCGAGAGGAGGTCGAGCTCGGCGAACTGCTGGAAGACCCGTACCGGGTCATCGGAGCTGAGCACCGTCACCGCGCTGGAGAGGCGGATCCGCTCGGTGCGGGCGGCGATCGCGGCCAGCGCCACTGTGGGCGCAGAGATGAGGAAGTCGGGCCGGTGGTGCTCCCCGATGGCGAACACGTCGAGGCCCACCTGCTCGGCGAGCTGGGCCTCCTCCAGGAGGTCGCGCATGCGCTGCTCGGGGCTGACGCCCGAGCTGAGGTCGGCAAAGGTGGCGAGTCCGAGTTCCATGGCGTGAGCCTCAGCTTAGCAAGGTAGTTGCGGGGACAACTACCTGGCTCACGCGCGAGTCCGTCCGTCTCGCCTCGGGGGGCTCAACTTTAAATGTCAGCGGCCGAACGATGAGGACATGGGAATTTCGGAGCTCGAGCTCGCCCCTGGTCTGAGCGCCCCGTGGCACGCGGCGTCGGCCGCCACCACCGATGCGGCGGTTCTCACGGCGATGCGCATCCTCATCGTCGACGACCAGGCCTTCAATATCGCCATCATCAGCGGCCTCCTGCGCGAGGCGGGCTACCGGGACATCGTCACCACGCGCGATCCCCGCAGCGTCCCCGAGGTGTGCGCCGCCGAGCGCCCCGATCTCGTCCTGCTGGACTTCCACATGCCCGCCATGACCGGCCTGGACGTCCTGGGCTCGATCTCCGGACTCATCCACGGCGCCGAGAGCCTGCCCGTCCTCATCGTCACCTCCGACCCGACCGCCCAGCGCCGCTACGACTGCCTGGCTGCCGGCGCCCGGGACTTCCTGACCAAGCCCGTCGACCAGATCGAGCTGCTCCTCCGGGTCCGGACCCACCTGCTCACCCGCCACCTCCAGCGCGCCAGCGAGCGCCGCGCCGACGACCTCGACGACGCCGTCCGTGCGCGCACCGTCGAGCTCGAGGAGGCGCGAGTGGAGAGCCTGACCATCCTGGCCGCCGTCTCGGAGTACCACGATGACGACACCCACCAGCACACCCAGCGCGTCGGGGTCACCGCCGCCCGCCTCGCCCAGGGCCTGGGCCTGACCAAGTCCTCCGTCGCCGAGATTCGCCGCGCCGCGCCGCTGCACGATCTCGGCAAGGTGGCCATCCCCCAGCAGATCCTCCTCAAGCCCGGCCCCCTCACCGACGAGGAGCGCGCCGTGATGATGCGCCACGCTCAGTTCGGCGCCAAGATGCTCGACACCGCCCGCTCCCCGATCCTCCGCCTCGCCGCCGAGATCGCGGTCAGCCACCACGAGCGCTGGGACGGCAACGGCTATCTGGCGGGTCTCTCCGGCGAGGACATCCCCCTCTCGGGCCGCATCACCTCCGTCGCCGACGTCTTCGACGCGCTGACCCACGAGCGGCCCTACAAGAAGGC
>DASXCN010000358.1:0-7455 GCA_036491155.1 Solirubrobacteraceae bacterium
AGCGCCGAGACCAACCACCACGCGCATTGCCAGTGACCGAACGCGACCGCCCACCGTCACGCCGACGCGGTCAAGTGCTCGGCGTACTCGTCCTCCCGCGGGCCACTACCCGAAGCAACCCGCGGCCTGCGCTTACGCGCAAGCCGTCGGTGAGGCTTGGGATCGCCAATCGGGACGACTGCCTCTGCCGGGATCGAGCGGTGACGAGCACGGCCGCCCGCGATCGCCGAGCTCTAAGCGGGTCTAAAAGGTGTTTTAGACCCGAGCCCGGCCTGGGTTACGCCCGCCGGGGTGGGCCGCGGGTCGGACGTTCTTGGGGTCAAATGGGTGGACCCGTCGTAGGTAGGCGTCGATACTGTGGCACGGTGAAGTCGAGCTGCGTGACCGTGGGTCCGGTGATCCGTGCCGCGGTACGGAGCGCCGGTGTCGGCTAGCGCTTCTAAAGTGCGCCACGACCCCACGCTCCGCCAGCGGCAGAACCAGAACCGGATCGCCACTGCGGAATACCCCCAGCGGGACTCGAACCCGCGATCTCCTGCGTGAAAGGCAGGCGTCCTAACCGCTAGACCATAGGGGCGCGGGACCGATTGTAGGTGCCGGGCCTCAGGCGTCGCTGATGGTCGCCGCGGCGGCGTGCTGGGCGAGGCGGGCGAGGACGCCGGCGATCTGGGAACGGACGGCCTCATCGGTCACGAGGCCGTCGGGACCCACCAGCGCGCGCTCGACCGGGATCCGGGCACAGGCGTCCTCGACGATGTCTGCGCCCGCGTAGCCCAGGACCTTGCGCAGGGACGCGTGGGCGTCGGCGGCTCCGGTGGGCGCGGCCGCCCCCGCGGCGTTGATCCAGGCGACGGGCTTCTGGTAGGTGCCGGCATCGCCGATCGTCCACTCCAGGAGGTTCTTCAGGGCGGCGGGCATGGCGCCCGCATACTCGGGCGTACAGAAAAGGATGGCGTCGGACGCCTCGACGCCGCGGCGCATCTCTGCGACCCGGGGGTCCATCGGCAACCCCTCGCGGTCGTCGTCGGGGTTGAAGATCGGCAGCTCACCGATCCCCGGGTACAGGACCGTCTTCACCGCATCTCCCGCCACCGCGGCCGCGGTGCTCAGGACAGCAGCGTTCGTCGACCCTTGGCGACTGGAGCCGGAGACGAGCAGGACCCTCACGGACGCGGACACGCCCCGCACCATAGCCGCGGACGCATGTGGGACCATGAGCCGCCATGGGTGAGATCAGCCTCACGGGCGAGCTCGTAGCCCGCGGGCCAGCCGCCGCATTCGTCCTGGACGACGAGCAGGTGGCGACCGTCGGCGAAGGGGCCAAGCGCTTCCCGGTTCTCGCCACCGTCAACGGCTACACGTGGCGCACCAGCGTCGCGCGGATGGGCGGCGAGTTCCTGGTGGGGCTCTCCAAGGAGGTGCGCACGGGCGCGGGGGTGCAAGCCGGCGACACCGTCAAGCTGGAGCTGGCGCTCGACACCCAGCCTCGCACCGTCGAGGTCCCGCCGGCGCTTGCCGAGGCGCTCAACGCAGACGCCGAGGCCAAGGCGATCTACGACGGCCTGGCCTTCACCCATCGCAAGGAGTACGCGCGCTGGATCGCCGAGGCCAAGCGCGATGAGACACGCGAGCGCCGCGTGGCCAAGGCGCTCGACATGCTCCACTCCGGCAAGACGCTCAGCTAACGGTTACCGGCACCCATCTCGGGTACGGCTCTCTAGCAGTAGACCGTTAGGAGAGGTCATGCCCGTATCGACACACCCGCCGGCTGCCCCCCCACGCCGCCGGCCAGGTCCCCTTGCGCGTCTGGACCGCATCCCGGTCTGGCCCTATGAGAAGCGCCTACTGTGGGTGGTGGGCGCCGGCTACTTCTTCGCCTTCTTCGACATCGTCACGATCTCGTTCGCGCTGCCGGTGATCGCGACACAGTTCCACGCCTCCAAGGGCGCAGTGTCACTGTCGGTGACCAGCAGCCTCATCGGTTACATCATCGGCGCGCTCGGCGACAGCCAGATCGCCGACAAGTGGGGACGACGGCTGAGCCTGGCGGTGTCGGTGAGCGTGTTCTCGGTCGGCACCCTGCTGGCCGCGTTCGCCGCCAACGTCCCGGAGCTAGTCATCTTCCGGTTCATATCGGGCCTGGGGATCGGCGCTGAGATCGCGGCCGTGACCACGTACATCGGCGAGATCTCGCCCGCCCCGCTACGCGGGCGCTACACCAGCTGGGCCACCACCTGCGCATACGCGGGCTTCGCGGTCGTCCCGTTCATCGCCCGGTTCCTCGTGCCCAACTATGCGGCGGGATGGAGGATCCTGTTCGGCATCGGCGCGATCGGCGGCGTGACCATCCTCTTCATGCGCCGCGGCATGCCGGCCTCGCCGCGCTGGCTGGTAACCCAGGGCCGCACCGAGGAGGCCGCCGAGGTCGTGAGCGAGGCCGAGGAGACAGCGCGCGAGAACATCGACGGTGATCTGCCCGAACCCGAGCCGGTCCCCGACGAGGCCCCCGCCGAGGGGTTCCCCCCGCGCGCGCTCGTGCGTCCGCCGATGCTGGGCCGGCTGATCCTGTTCATCGGGATCTGGTTCGTCTACTACATCTCCAACTACGGCTGGCTCACCCTGGCGCCGACCCTTCTCACCGACAAGGGCTACAGCCTCGCGGACAGCACCACCTACCTGATCGTCTCCGGGATCGGATTCCTGGTCGGCGCCTACGCCACCACCCACTTCAGCGACCGCATGGAGCGCAAGTACACGGCGTCGTTCTTTGCCCTGATGTGGGCGCTGTCGCTACTGGTGATCGGGCTGGCCGTCTCCCCGGTCATCATCATCGTGTTCGGCTTCATCGCCTCGGCCACCGTCGGCCTGTTGGTCCCGCTGCTCTACACCTACACCGCCGAGCACTTCCCCACGGCGGCGCGCGCGACCGGAGTGGCGATGACCGACGGGCTCGGACACATCGGAGGGGCATTGGCCCCCCTGATCGTGCTCGGCGCCAACGCCGCCTGGGGCTTCTCGGGCGCCTTCATCGTCATGGCGATCTGCGGGGTGCTCACCGCCGGGCTGATCCTCCTGGGCATCCGGGCCACCGGCCGCTCGTTGGAGACGGCGACCGCGACCTGATCCCCGCGCCGCCGCCCGGCGGTCGCACCGCACGTTTCAATTACGATGCCCGCGATGACCGACGCCCTCACCATCGGCTGGATCGGCACCGGCGTGATGGGCGGCCCCATGGCGGGCCACCTTCTCGACCGCGGCCACGACGTGGCGGTCTACAACCGCACCCGCAGCCGCGCCGACGCGCTGCTGGAGGCGGGCGCCGAATGGCGCGACAGCCCCGCTGCGCTTGCCGAGGGCGTCGACGTCGTGGTCACCATGCTCGGCACCCCCGCCGACGTGCGCGACGTCATCCTCGGCGAGGGTCGCGTTCTCGAGTCCATGCGCGCGGGCGCGCTGCTTATCGATATGACCACCAGCGAACCGTCGCTTGCGGTCGAGATTCACGAGGCCGCGACGGCCAAGGGCATCGGCGCCCTGGACGCGCCGGTGTCGGGCGGCGACGTGGGAGCCCGCAACGGGGCGCTGGTGATCATGGTCGGGGGCGACGAAGAGACTTTCACGCGCGCGCGACCCGTCTTCGAGCCGCTGGGCAAGACGATCGAGCTTCAGGGCGACGCCGGAGCGGGCCAGCACACCAAGATGGTCAACCAGCTCGCGATCGCCGCGGGGATGATCGGGGTGTGCGAGGCACTCGTCTACGGCTACCGCGCCGGGCTGAACCTCGACAAGACACTCAAGACCATCTCCGGCGGCGCGGCGGGCTCGTGGTCGCTGTCCAACTACGGGTCACGGCTACTCAAGGGCGACCTGGAGCCAGGATTCAAGGTCGACCACTTCATCAAGGACCTCGGGATCGCTCTCGCCGAGGCGCGGCGCATGAACGTCGTGCTGCCCGGCGCCGCGCTGGCCGAGCAGCTGTACGTCGGCGTGCGCAGTCAGGGGCTGGGTCAGAAGGGCACGCAATCGCTCGCGGTCGTCATCGCGCAGCTGGCCCGGGCCGACTGGCCGCAGCGCTGAGAACCGCCGCCGCTGACGTTCGTCCGCAAACGCCCGTGTACGCGCAAGTCGGGGGTCACGCCCTCCGATAGGTCTCACGATATGCGTGTCGCCGCCCTGCACCAGCTGTCCAAGACCGCCGCCCACCACACCGAGCCGGCTCCGTTCATCGATCCGGAGTCTGAGCTCTCCATCGCGCGCCTCGTGCGCTGCGAGTGCAATAGCTGCGGCGCGCACACCAACGCCATCGCCGCCGGCGAGCCGGGCTCCTGCCCCAACTGTGGCGCCCCGGGACTGGTGCCCGTCGAGGGCGCCGGGCTCATCCGGACGCCGTAGGCCCGCCCCCCGGGGAGAGCAACCCGACGGCCTCGAGCTCGGCGCGCAGAGCCTCGGGCGACTGGAACAACACGGTGGACAGCCCCAATGCCCGCGCCGCCTCGATGTTGCGCGGGCTGTCATCGATCATCAGCGTCGAGCCCGCCTCCAGCCCGAAACGCTCCAGGAGCACCTGAAAGATCCGCGGGTCGGGCTTGATCACGCCCTCCTGCGACGACACCACGGTGCCCTCGAACCATCCCAGGAAGTCGTAGCGCTCACGGCGCACCGGATAGGTGTGGGCCTCCATGTTGGTCAGCGCGAAGACGCGCACCCCGCCGGCCGCGATCAGCTGGCGCAGGATCTCCACCGACCCCGGGATCGGCCCGCCCACCATCTCCTCGGTGCGCGTACCCCACGCCCAGATGTGCTCGGCGTGCTCCGGGTACTGAGCCGCCAGCTGGGCGCAGGTCACCTCGAAGGGCACCCCGCGATCGTTGGCCTCGTGCCAGTCCATCGTGCACGCCTCGCTCAGGAAGCGCTCCATCGCGTCCTCGTCGTCGAACATCTTGCGATACAGGTACCGGGGATTCCAGTCCAGCAGGACGCCGCCGAGGTCGAAGATGACGGCGCTGATCGATCCGTTACGCGCGGAGGCCATGCCGTTAAGGGTCGCTGATCTCGGGCAGACTTGGCGCGCTGGGGTGCACATCGCGTTCTAGTGTCATCCGAGACATGGCCACCGCCTCTCACCCTCACACCAAACGCCCGCTCGGCACCCCCGTGGCGGTCAGCAGGGCGGTGCGGGAGGCGGCACGGTTCGATCGCAAGCTCGTGTCCTTCGACGCCGGGCTGCTGGCCGCCGTTCCCGTCGTGGCGGTCCTCGCCATCGGGATCGCCATCGGCAAGCCGGTGTGGGGTGTCACCATGGGCGCCGGGGCCATGCTGGTGGGCATCGCCTGGCGCGTCAGTGGCGGCCGCCCGCCGCTGGCCCTGATGGCCACCGACGCGGTCGGCATGGCCGTCTCCACCTTCGTCGGCTCGGTCACCGGATCGGTGACCGGGGTCCACATCGCCGTGTTGTGCGCGTGGGGGTTGATGGCGGGGCTCCTCGTCGCCGTGGGCAACCGCGGCGGCGTCGTCGGGACCCAGTCGATCATCGCCCTGGTGGTGTTCGGGCGCTTCCCCCAACCCGCCGACCAGGCACTGGGCCTGGCCACGCTGGTGCTGGCGGGCGGCCTGGCCCAGGTGGTCTTCCTCAGCATCGTCCGCTGGCCGCTGCCGCTGCGCAACCAGCGCGCCGCCACCGCCGCGGCCTACCGCGCCCTGGCCTCGCTCGCCTCGGCCTCCGATGAGGCGTCGACACTTCCGGCCGCCGAGGCGATCGACCAGGCCGAGGCCAGCCTCGCCTCCCCCACGCTGTTCGGGGACGCCGCGGTGACCACACTGCGCAGCCTGGTCAACGAGGCCTACCGGATGCGGGTACAGATCATGGCCATCCATGCCCTGCTGCGCCAGTTGAGCACCGGGGGCGACGCAGCGGCGAGCGCGCCCGACGGCCCCGAGCGCCGCGTCCTCTCCCTCGCCGCGGCGGCACTGGACACGGCCGCCCTGGCGATCGGGGGCGACGAGGACGCGTTCCACCGTCTCCTGCAGCGCAGCGCCGAGCTGGACGCCGAGGTCGCGGCCTATGGCGGCGGCGATCCCGCGTCGCCGTCGGTGCACATGGATCGTCGCTTGGCGGCACTGGCCGGTCAGGTCCGCGCCGTGGCCGCGCTGTCACCCGCCGCCGGCAAGGGGGGCGGCCTGCGCACCCGCCGGCGCTACAAGCGCACCAACCATCCCCTGGACCGGTTGCAGACCGACCTCGAGCTGATCCGGGCCAACATGTCGATCCACTCCCCTGCGGGACGCCACGCGCTCCGCCTGGCGGTGATCGTCCCCGTGGCGGCGCTCATCGCACGCGAGCTGCCCCTGCAGCGCAGCTATTGGATGGTGGTGGCAGCCGCCACCATCCTGCGCCCCGAGTTCGGCGCCACCTTCACCCGCGGGGCCGAGCGGGCGCTGGGCACGTGCCTGGGCGTCGGTCTCGCCGGCGCCATCGCCGTCACGCTGCACCCGGCCGGCGCGGCGACAATCGTCCTGGTCGGCGCGCTCGCGTGGGCGGGGTATTCGGTGTTCCCGGCCAGTTTCGCCGTCGGCTTCAGCTTCATCACCGCGCTCGTCGTCTTCCTCCTGAACACCGTCAGCCCCGACACGCTGGCCACGGCCACCGATCGCCTGGTCGACACCCTCGTCGGCGGCGCGATCGGGCTCACCGCGTACGCGCTGTGGCCCACCTGGGCGCGGACCTCGGCCTGGCAGTCGCTGGCCGACCTCGTCGGGGCCGAGCGCACCTACGTCGATGGCGTGCTCAGCGCGGCCGCCGAGGGACGCCGCCCGGGCGACCAGCGCATGCGCTCGCTGGCGCGCCGGGCACGCCTGGCGCGGACGACCGCCGAGTCCACGGTGGCGCGCTCGCTGTCAGAGCCGAGCACGCGGAGGATCGACGCCTCTCAGAGCCAGCGGGCGCTGGTCGCGATGCGCCGGTTGGTGCAGGCCGCGCACGTGCTGCGCCTCGACGTCCAGGACGAGCGCGAGCATCCCCCCCAGCCCGAGCTGACGCCGCTCCAGGACGGCATCGACGCAGTGCTGGAGGAGGTGGAGGCCAGCCTGCGGACCCGCCCGCAGCAGGAGCCCACCCCGCACGAGCTGCCCGACGTCCGGGCCCGCTTCGAGGCCTTTCAGCGCGCCAGCGGCGATGATCCCGATGCCCTGGCGCTGCTGGCCGAGCTCGACGAGATCGTCGACGCCGCCAACAGCCTGGCAGCCGCCGCCGGCCTGGAGGGCGCGGGAATGGTGGAGTCCGCAACAATTGCGCCATGACCACCTTTCCCGATTCCCACAAGGATCTCCTCGACGCCCAGGTCGCGACGCTGGCGACCCTCGGCGACGACGGCGCACCGCAGCTGACCGAGGTCTGGTTCCTGCATGACGACGGCGAGGTCAAGCTCTCGCTCAACAGCGGCCGGCTCAAGACCCGCA
>DASXCN010000359.1:0-3739 GCA_036491155.1 Solirubrobacteraceae bacterium
AGCCCACCACCCGCGGCGGCGACGATGGCCGCGACGGTCGCCGCCGCCTGGCCGAACGTGAGAGCCGAGCCGGCGGACGAGACGAGACCGGCGGAACCCGCGCCGGCGAGATGGTGCGAGCCGGTGGCGGAGGCCGCCTTGGCGCCCTTGCCACGCCAGGTCAGGCGCCAGACCGGGAACGGGAGCAGCCCGGCGATCTTCGCGGCGATGCTGCGCGGCTTGAGCAGGGTCTCGTCCACGCCGGCCATCAGGGCGACGTGCCGGCAGGGCTGGCAGTGGGCGAGGTGACGAGCGCAGCGGCGGCGGTCGCGGATGCCCAGCGTGCTCACCGCGCGCAGCCGTCCGCTCTCGATCGCCGTCTGGATCTGCTCACAGCGCTGGCCGCTGGCCAGCTCCTGGTACTCCTCATTGAGCTTGCGCCGCGCGCGGAAGAGGCTGCTCTCCACCATCTGACGCGTCATATCGAGGCGCTGGCCGATCTCGTCGTAGGACATGCCCTCGAACTCGCGCATGACCAGCAGCTGATGATGGGTCGCCGACAGCCCGCCGAAGGCGCCGCGCAGGTCCTCGAGCCGTTGCTTTGACTCGACGGCGGCCGCCGGGGTGGGGACGGCCGAGACCGAGGACTTCTCCCGGTCGACCACGCACTCGCCGTCGGACTCCAGCGGCACCTCTCGAGCACGCCTCCCACGGCGGAACTCGTCGATGCAGGCGTTCTTGGCGATCTCGTACAGCCACGGCTTGAAGGCGATGGTCTGGTCCGCGCCGCGCAGCCGGCGCAGCGCCGACATGAAGACCTCCTGCGCGATGTCCTCGGCGCGACCGTGGTCGTGGACCTTGCTGAGGATGAACGCGAAGATGCGCTCGCTGTACTGGGCGTAGAGCTCCTCGAAGGCACGGTCATCGCCCGCACGGACGGCGGCGACGAGCCCCTGCTCGCCGCGCGCGGGGAGCCTGGAGGTCTTGCTCATCGTGAGCAGCATGGGCGGCCCTTGATCGCTATTGGGGACTGGACGGGAATTCCACCGTGTAGCTTGACTGAACTTCCGCGTTCATTCAACAGCATTTCGGATGGATATCCCAATGATGCCCCAAAGTAAAACTTCATAAACCACTGCAATTGCGGGGGAAATTCGCGGAGCGAGCGTACGTATTTTCGTCCATCGGGATTGTCAGCGTCCGGCTGACGCTGCATACTTGTGGTCATGTAGTGAACGGCAAAAAGGAGAAGACCGATGGCCAATCACCTGACGCCCACCGAGATGGCGCGTGAAGCCGGGTTGGACCGGCGCGATGTCATCGCCAAATGCTGCGAGTTGGGCGTCCCGATCTTCAACGGTCGGATCGACAAGACTCTTTTCCTCTCTAGTCTGCGCGAGATGACGGTCTCCTCACCGTCGCAGGCCACCGCCGGCCGCGCGTAGCCGCACTCTCGACCCCGACGATGCCCGGGGGCCGCTAGCCACCCGGGTCCAGGTCTTGCATCCTGCCGGCGTTATTGCGCCGACTGACGTAGCAGCGTCGAGGTCGTCTGCTCCAAGATCTTGCGCCACGCCCGGGTCGCTTCGCGTTCGGCCTCGAAGTGCTTGACGACATTGCGCACGCGGGTGGCCGAGATCTCAATCCCGTGGCGGGCGCAGATGCGCTTGAAGCGCGGATAGTCGTTGGCGAGCTTCAGGGTCACCGACTGGAAGCCGTGCCGGGCGATCTCGACCCGTGACGTGTAGTTCATGATGCTCGTCTGAAACATCAGCTCGTCGCCCGAGTCGGGCTCGATGAGAATGATGTCGACGCCGGGGTAGCGCTCCTCCCACCGCCGGGCCAGTTCGTGCAGGCGCTGGTGAGCCAGCAACTTGAACGCCTGATAGCCGATGTGGGGAAAGCCCATGTCCGACACCCGGCGCGGCCGCGAGCCGGTGAGCGTGGGGACCCGGGTCTCGAAGTCGTTGGCGTATGGCACCAGCGGGTTGACGACCACGATCAGCTTCGCCCCGGCCTCGACGGCGATGTCGAGATTGGTGGTGGAGATGATCCCGCCGTCGACGTACTCATGCTCGCCGATGCGCACCGGCCGGTAGACCATGGGCAGGGCGCTCGACGCGCTGACGGCCCGAGAGATCGGCACGTCCTGGAAGCCCTCTGACCCGAACACCACGCGTTCGCAGCTGTCCAGGTCGGTGGCCGCCAGATACAGCTCGCAGGTCAGCTCGCGAAAGTCGTTGGTCCGATCCGGGTCCGAAAGGATCCGCCGCACGTAGCGCTCGATGCCCTCGCCCGAGTACAGCCCGGTGGGCAGCGCCTCGGCCAGGGCCAGGACGATGTCAACCGCCGAGACCTGGCGCAGGTCCCGCCCGAGGGTCCGCAGGAGGTTGGCCAGCCGCAGCGGGAACATCACGCCCCGGGTCACGAACTCGCGGTAGTTGGGCTTGAGCAGCGAGCCGACCCGGGCATCGGGAAACGGCGTGGGGACCTGCTGGACGATGACCCGCATCATCTCCTCGGGCGTGACCCCGTTGGCGACCGCTGACGCGACGAACGAGCCTGCGCTGGTGCCGACGTAGACGTCGAACTGATTGACGGTCCTGTTGACCGAGAGCAGGTCCAGCGCCCGCAGCGCGCCGATCTCATAGACCCCGCCGGTGAAGCCACCGCCGCCCAGGACGAGCGCGGTCTTGGACCGCCGACCCCGGCCGGTGGAGTGGCCGGCTCGCGAGGCCCCGGCTGCGCGATCCGTCGCCAGCTTGACAACCTTGCCCATGCGCCGCCGGATTCTAGTCACACGGCGGCCCACAACCGCAGCTTTGCGCCGCGCCATGGGTTACACATGTGCAATGCGGTCCGCCCTCCCCTCGCTGGCCGCGGCCCTGGCCATCGGGCTGGGCGCCGCGTCGATCGCCTCCGGCGCGGGGGGTGGCGGAGGTGGCGGCGGGGCCGGTGTCGGCGGCGGCACCACCAGCGGCACGACGCCCACCGGCGGCACCACCACCGGCACGACCACGACCACTGGCACCACCACCACGGGCACGACCACCACCGGCACGACGCCCACCACCGGCCCCACGCCGAGCCCTCCCTCCCCCGCCACGGCCAAGGCCAACCGGTCGCTGGACGGGAGCCTCAACATCGGGATGCGCCAGGCGGGCCGGTTCAGCGGCGCCTACGTCCTCGATCTGACCGCCAACCGGACCCTGTACTCCAAGAACGCCAGCACCAGCCGCCTCCCAGCGTCGGTCGAGAAGCTCTACACCACGACGACCGTCCTGCAGCGGTTCGGTCCCGGCGCCACCCTGAGCACCTCGCTACTGGGCCGCGGCACCCAGGAGGGCGGCACCTTCACCGGCACGCTGTACCTGCGTGGCGGTGGGGACCCCACCTTCGGCTCGTCCTCGTTTGACTCGGCCAACTACGGGACGGGCGCGACGATCCAGCAGCTGGTATCGGCGTTTGAGACCTCGGCCGGGATCACCGTGCTCAAGGGCAACGTGGTGGCCGACGAGACGATGTTCGACTCAGACCGCGGGACCCCGGCCACCGGCAACCAACCCTCGATCGACACCGAGGGGGAGCTCAGCGCGCTGGCCTTCAACCGCGGGTGGGCCAACTCCACCGGCACCGTGTACTTCAAGCACCCCGCCATGCAGGCCGGCCAGCAGCTCGTCGCCGCGTTGAAGGCGGCCGGGGTCCAGGTGCCGCGTCACGTCAAGGTCACCGCGGGCCGCGCGCCCGGCACCGCCAGCAC
>DASXCN010000360.1:0-9414 GCA_036491155.1 Solirubrobacteraceae bacterium
AGGGTCCGCTCGTTCATGAGCGCCAACGACCTGGACCAGAACTTCCAGGTGGAGGTGTTCGTGCTCTCGCCCGAGCCGGAGAACGGGGCCGACGGGCTAGGGGGCTGACGCGCCGGTCACCGCCGATATGATGGCCGGTCCCCGGGGCACGTCTGCTCGGCGGTGCCTGGGACCCAACAACTCGATGGGAGGCTTCCGACGGGGCCCCGGCGGCGCAGACCATCGCACAGACTTCATGTACGGGAGGATCCGTGTACCCGAGGTGGTGCGAATGGTCGGTGGCTGTCAACGACGTGACGCGTGACGCGTGACGTCTGACCGGGAGCCGCCGGGGGCACTCTCGACCGACGAGCTGATGCGCCGGTATCGGGAGCGAGAGGAGCCCGCGCTCCTGGAGGAGATCGTCAAGCGCTTCGAGCCGCTGGCCCGCAGCGTGGCCCGGCGCTACCACGCCCGCGGGGAACCGCTGGAGGACCTCACCCAGGTGGCTATGGTGGGCTTGCTCAAGGCGATCGCCCGCTTCGAGCCCGACCGGGGCTTTGCCTTCACCAGCTACGCGACGCCGACCATGCTCGGTGAGCTGAAGCGCTATTTCCGCGATAGCGGATGGGCGGTGCACGTCCCTCGCGGAGTCAAGGAGCGCGCCCTGGAGTTGGCCAACGTCACCGAGCAGCTGTCCTCCAAGCTCGGGCGCTCGCCGTCGCTGTCAGAGCTCGCCCAGGCCATGGAGTCAACCGAGGAGCAGGCCTTGGAGGCCGTCGAGGCCTATCACGCCCGCCACGCCGCCCCGCTCGAGGCGGGATCCGACGACGACGAGGCCGGCGTCCCCTCGCTGGCGGCCGTCCTGGGCGCCGAGGACGTGCGCCTGGAGCAGGCCGAGTATCTGACCATGATCGCCAAGGGCGTCGACACCTTGGCGGAGTCCGATCGCCTCATCCTCTACCTGCGCTTCGGGCGCGACATGACGCAGTCAGAGATCGCCGCGCGGATCGGGACTTCGCAGATGCAGGTCTCCCGGCTGCTGCGGGCCGCAATCGAGAAGATCCGCAAGGTCAGCGGGGAGTAGACGCACGGACGGGCCGGCCACGATCCCCGCGGCCCGGGTGCCAGGACGGATCAGCGCTTCTTGGCATCGACGGCGCGTTGCAGCTGGGCCTTGTTCATCGAGGAACGGCCCTCGATGCCCAATTGCTTGGCCTCGCTGTAGAGCTGGTCCCGGGTGCGGCCCTTCGGCCCGTTGCTGCCGGAGCGCAGACCGCCTCTCCGGGCGGATGAGATGTCCTGGGTCGACGTCCGTGAGCGCTGCCGCGACTCACCGCTGCGCGCCCGCTCCTTGTTGACCGTGCGCGCGGCGATCTCCTCGGCGCGGCTCTCGCTGCGGCCCTGGCCGCGCGCTGACTCCTTGATCTTCTCGTACTGCCGGGCACGCTTGGTGCCGGGCTTGGTTCCGCGAGGTGGCATGCCACGCCGCTACCCGGCATGCGGGAACGAAAACGACGTCAGGTCGTGATGACGGCCGGGGTGCCCAGCGGGATGTGGCGGACCAACCACTGGCCCTCGGCCAGGGTGAGCCGGACGCAGCCGTGGCTCACCGCCTCGCCGATCGTCTCGGTCTCCGGCGTGGAGTGGATGGCAATCCGGTTGCCCCCGCTCCAGTCCTGGATCGCGTGGGGCGCCTTGGCCGAGAGCGCCAGGATGCAGCAGCCGTACGGGCCCGCGGGATCCCCGGTGAGCAGCCGGTCGGTGACGGCGAAGCGACCCGTGGGCGTCGGCGCGCCCGGCGCTCCAACCGCGACGGTGTAGCGCTGCATGACGTGTCCGTTGTCGAGCACGGTGAGCTTGCGCGCCGAGAGCGAGACCTCGATCTGCCACGACACCCGGCTCAGGGAGGCGGCCGCGGCGCGGATCCAGCCGACGTGATTGTTGCCCGCGTCCGGGCTCACGACGCCCAGCCACTTGGCGGTGTGACGCACCACCCACATCGCCTGTGGTGAGCCGAAGCTGGTCTTGAGCTTGAGCGTGGTCAGGACGCGGCCGCCCGGCTTGGCGTGCATGGCGGTCGCGTGGCGCAGCTGCGCGACCAGCGCGCCCTGGCCCGGGGGGAGCTTGAGAGCAGCCGGCTGGGGCGACGGGCTCGATGCCGGCGTCGTGTCCGGCGCGCTGGCGGCGGTGGCCGGGGCGGGCGCGAACTTGGGCACCGAGTTGGTGCCCCCCGCCGCTGTTCCCCCGCTGCCGCCCATCAACAGCGCGACCGCAAGCAGGACAAGCGGCACCAGGACCGCGACCCCGGCGATGACGGGGCGCAGCGAACGCTTGGGTGGGGTGGGGACGGGCTCGCTCATCTCGGACAATTGTTACTCAACCAGTATCGGCCAGACGCCGGTCGAGGCTTAGCGGTCTCGGCGCCGGCCGGCGCATAGACTGGGCCGGGTGCTGGAGCCGACCGACGCGCAGATCGAGAGCTACCGTCGCGACGGCTTTCTCATCGTCGAGCGCTTCCTCTCGCCCGACGGGCTCGACGAGATCCGCCGACACTTCATGGCGGTGTTCGAGCACGAGTGGGAGACCGGGCTCTCCCCCGACGAGGTCAACTACACCCCCGGCGTCACCGCACCGGAGCTCACGCGCCAGATGTGCAACGTCTGGAAGGCCGACCGCGCGCTCGCCGGGGTGACCCTGTCGCGTCAGGTCGGGGAGTTCACGGCGCGCCTGGCGGGCCTGCCCGGCGCGCGGCTGGCTCAGGACAACGCGATCTGGAAGCCCCCATCGGGCAAGGCCCTGCTCTGTCACCAGGACGCGGCCTATCTGGACCATCTCGACCCGCCCAACATGACCACCTGCTGGATGGCGCTGGACGACACCGCGGCCGACACCGGCACGATCTACTACGTGCGCGGCTCGCACCGGTGGCCGCACGCCCAGATGGGTGGCACCTTCCACGCGCCCGACGACTGGCTGGGCCATGCCCGCGACGCAGCGGGGGTGGGCACGGATGCCGAGCTTCAGCTCGTGCCGATCGAGGTGCCCGCCGGGGGCGCGGCGATCCACGACGGCTGGACCTTTCACGGCAGTCCACCCAACCAGCGCGCCGACGCTCAGCGCCGGTCGATCATCAGCCACCTCATCACCGGCGACACGCGGTGGAATCCCGCGCACAACCACCCGATCTATTCGCGCTACCGGCGTCCGGGCGAGGTGGAGATCGACGAGGCCTTCTTCCCCGTGCTGTGGCGCGACGGCTACCGCACGCCGTGGCTGGATGACTACGCACGGGTGCCCGCCGCGGCAGCCTGAGACCGCGCCCGCCGGCTACCCGCCGGCGGCCGCCCCTCCCAGCTACCCGCCGGCGACGGCCGGGAGGATCGTCACCTCGTCGCCGTCCTTGACCAGGGTGTCCAGGCCGTCCAGGAAGCGGATGTCCTCCCCGCCGACGTAGACGTTGACGAACCGGCGCAGCCCGCCGTCCTCGGCGATGCGGCTCCGCAACTCGCCAAAGCGCTCATACAGCGAGTCGAGCACCTCACCGACGGTGGCGCCATCCACGCTGGCGCTCGCCTCGCCCTCGGTGGCGGCGCGAAGCTGGGTGGGGATCTTCACGTTGACGGCCATGGCGGCTACATCTTATGCCAGGGCGCTGACGCGCTCGTTGGCCGTCTCGAATGCCTCGACACTGGGGTCGATCTCCCACGCCTCGAACGTCCCGCGCACCGCGTCGAGTGTCTTCAGGCCCTCCCCGGTGATGTAGGCCACGACGCGCTCGTCGGGGTCGATGTCGCCGCGCTGGGCAAGCTTGGCCAGCACCGCGGTGGTCACGCCGCCGGCGGTCTCGGTGAAGATGCCGGTCGTCTGGGCCAGCAGACGGATGCCCTCGCGGATCTCATCGTCGGTGACCGACTCGATCGTCCCGCTGCTGCGCCGGGCCAGGTCCAGCGCATAGGGCCCGTCGGCAGGGTTGCCGATGGCCAGCGACTTGGCGATCGTGTCGGGCTTGACCGGACGGCAGAAGTCCTTGCCGTCGGCAAAGGCACTGGCGACCGGGGAGCAGCCGGCGGCCTGGGCGCCGTTGAACGTGGGCAGGGTGCCCTCCACCAGCCCCACATCGATCCACTCCTGAAAGCCGCGGGCGATCTTGGTGAACAGCGAGCCCGAGGCGATCGGGGCTACCACCCGGTCGGGCAGGCGCCAGCCGAGTTGCTCCGCCGTCTCGTAGGCCAGGGTCTTTGAGCCCTCGGCGTAGTACGGACGCATGTTGATGTTCACAAAGGCCCAGTCGTGGTCGCCCGAGAGCTCGGTGCACAGGCGATTGACGTCGTCGTAATTCCCGCGCACGCCGACGACGTTCGTCCCGTACACCCCTGTGGCCAGGACCTTCTGCTCCTCGAGGTTGGAGGGGATGAACACGTAGGACTCCAGGCCCGCCGCGGCCGAATGGGCGGCGACGGCGTTGGCCAGGTTGCCCGTCGAGGCGCAGGCGATCGTCTCGAAGCCCAGCTCGCGGGCCCGGGCCAGCGCGATCGATACGACGCGGTCCTTGAAGGAGTGCGTCGGGTTGGCGGCGTCGTTCTTGATCCAGACCTCCTTGAGGCCCAGGCGCTTGGCCAGTTGGTCGGCGCGCAGCAGCGGCGTCCACCCCGCGGGCAGATGCCCCTGCGGGAGCGCATTGACGGGGAGGAAGTCCCCGTAGCGCCACAGCGAGTGCGGGCCCGCCTGGATGCGGCGGCGCAGCTCCGCCGGTTCGACGGAATCGGATCCCGCCCACGCCGCGTAAGCGACTTCCAGGGGGCCGAAGCACTGCTCGCACACGTAGCGCGCGTCAAGCGGATAGACCGTTTGGCATTCCTTGCAGCGAAGCGACTCTGGCGGCATATGAAAAAACCTCCGCCGGGGTCAGTGGTCGGAGGTCAATGAAACCGCCCTGCCACATCTCCCAGGCCATGTTGTGGGGACCTGATGGAATTGGCACCGTTCCCTTGCGGGAGGTTGCCGGGGTTTCATAGGGCCATTCCCTCCACCCCTCTGGATGCGTACTGCTATGTCTGGCAGCCAGTATATCGGCGCGCTCGCGCGAGCGATGAACCGCGGGGACGATCCGATACCGTCCCCGGCGACGCATGAGCACCGCCTCGTCCGATCCCCTGGCGCGCCTGGAGGCGATGCTGGACCTCGAGCAGGCCGACGTCCCCAGCCGGCGGATGCTGGTCATCGTCAATCCCTACGCGACGACGGTCTCCGACCGCCTGAAGAACCTCGTCGTCTACGCGCTGCGCGGCCGCTACGACGTTCACGCCGTGGACACCGAGGCGCGCGACCACGCCACCGAACTGTGTCGCGAGGCGGCGTCTGAGGGCTATGACGTGGTCGTCGCCTTCGGCGGCGACGGCACCGTCAACGAGGCCGCCAACGGGCTGGTGGGCTCCGACACGCCGCTGTGCTGCCTGCCGGGCGGCCGGGCCAATGTGTATTGCCGCATGCTCGGGATCCCCGCCGACGTCGTGGACGCCACCGAGCACCTGCTGGGCATGGCCTACGACTGGAAGCCCCGCCGGGTCGACGTTGGTCGCGTCAACGACCGGTACTTCACCTTCTCAGCCGGCGCCGGCCTGGACGCGAGCGTGGTCGAGATCGTCGACGCCCACCCGCGGCTCAAGGCGCGCATGGGTGAGTGGTACTACACCTGGGCCGCCGTCAAGACCTTCAACCGGCGCTACCTCGTTCACCCCCTGAGGCTGCGGGCGCAGATCGGCGCCGAGAGCGTGGACGGCGTCACCGCGATCGTGCAGAACGCCCACCCGTATACGTACTTCGGCGACCGGGCGGTGCGCATGGCCGAGGGCGCGTCCCTGGACAGCGGGGACCTGGCCGGCATCGTCCTGCGCCGGGCCAACCCGCTCGACGTGCCGTCGATCGGCTGGCGTGCCCTGTCGGGCCGGTCGCATGTGGTGGGCCACCGCCACGTGCACGGCTACCGTGGGGTCAGCGAGGTGCGCGTGACCAGCCTGGACGACCGCCCCCTGCCGCTCCAGGTCGACGGCGACTACATCGGGGACGTCAGCGAGGCGGTGTTCACCTGCCTGCCACGGGGAATCATGGTGGTGTCGTGAAGAGCGGATCGCTTCGACTGATCCTGGGCACCGCGATCGCCGTGGTGACGATCATCCATCTCGCGGGCGTGGGCCGGTCCGCCCCCGTGGCCAGCCACGTGCAGACCCTGCCCGGAACGAGCTGCCCCGTCTTCCCCGCCGACAATCCCTGGAACCAGCGGGTCGACAAGCTCCCGGTGGCCAAGGACTCCGCCTCACTCATCGCCCAGATCGGCCTGAGCGACCCGGTCCACCCCGACTTCGGCACCGTCTATAACGGCGCGCCGAACGGGATCCCCTACGCGGTCGTGTCCAACGCCACCAAGCGCGTGCCGGTGAGCTTTCAATACGCCTCCGAATCCGACGGCCACCGGTATCCGCTGCCCCGCCACGTGCCGGTCGAGGGCGGCTCGCGCTCGACCGGGGACCGCCATGTCATCGTCGTCAACAAGGACACCTGCACCGACTACGAGCTCTTCGCCGCCTACCCGGAGGCCGGCGGCGCGCGGTGGAAGGCGGGCTCGGGCGCGATCTTCAACCTGCGCTCGGACAAATTGCGCCCGGCCGGCTGGACCTCGGCCGACGCGGCGGGCCTCCCCATCCTGGCCGGGCTGGCCGTGTACGGCGAGGCGGCGTCGGGCGCCATTCGCCATGCGCTGAGGTTCACCGCGCCGTGCACCAGCCGCCACTATCTCTACCCGGCGCGCCACGAGGCCGGCAGCTGCGGTGGCGATGCCCCGCCCATGGGCTTGCGCGTTCGGCTGAAGCCGAGCGTCAACATCGCCCACCTCCCCCGCCAGGCCCGGATCGTGGCCCAGACGCTCAAGACCTACGGGATGATCCTGGCCGACAACGGGAGTCCGTGGTTCATCTCGGGGGCGCCGAGCCCGCACTGGAACGACGACGCGCTGCACCAGCTCGACCAGCTCAGCGGCCGCGATTTCCAGGTGGTGGACACCAGCTCGCTGCCCCATCCCGGGCGCTGATCGTCCGCCTCGCGGCTGCCGATCATCCGCCTCGCGGCCGCTGATTTTTACTCAAGGGGGGTGAAAACCCACCCGCTGCAGGCTCTCTATCTATGTGGAGCCTGTTTCGTCACGTCCGCCCGCCCGTCAGGGCGCCGGCGCCGCCCGCAAGGTGCAGATCACCGAGACCGACCGCGTCCTGCTGCGCTTCGCGGCCGAGCATCGCTTCGTCATCGCCGCCCAGGTGGCAGCGTTGCTGGGCGTCGGTGAGCGCACCGCCGGCGAGCGGCTGCGTCGGCTGGGCGACGCCGGTCACCTGCGCGGCAACAGGGAGCTTCACCGCGGGCCGACGTGGCATCAGATCACCCGGGCGGGGCTGCGCGCGATCGGCAGCGACCTGCCCACCCCACGCGGCTTTGACCTGGCCACGCACCGCCACGACACGGGGCTGGCCTGGTTGATGCTGACCGCGCGGGCAGGCCGGTTCGGTCCACTGCAGGGAGTGGTCTCCGAGCGCCGCATGCGCTCGCATGACGGCCGCACCAAGGACCGTTCACTGCGCTACGGGGTGCGTCTCGGCGGGGTCGGCCCGGGCGGGCGCGATCGCCTGCACTACCCCGACCTGGTCATGGTCTCCCAGAGCGGGCACCGGGTGGCATTCGAACTGGAGCTGTCCACGAAGGAGGTGGCGCGCCGGGAGGGGATCCTGGCGGGCTATGCCGCCGACCGGCGGATCGACGCGGTGGTGTACCTGGTGGAGCACGCGTCAGTGGGCCGGGCGATCGAGCGCTCGGCCCGGCGCATGGGGATCTCAGACCTCATCCGGGTGCAGCGGGTGACGATGGCGCCGAGTGCGGGAGCGCAGGGGCGATCGCCGGCGCGGGTGGTCCAGCGCTCGCGGGCAGCCCACGACGCGGGGCCGGAGCGCGCCGGATGAACGCGCGTGCGCCCCGGCACAGCTCGGCCGCGCGCCGCTACGGCGGGCTCGTCCTGCTGGTGGCCGTGCTCGCCTCGCCGTCGCTGTGGGTCGGCGGCGGGGTCCTGGCGGCCGGCCTGGTGCTGCTGGCGCTGCCGGACATGATGCGCGCGGCGAGGCGCGGCGCCGCTGAGCGGGCCGCCGCCCCGACTGCCTCGGAATCGGTCGCGGTGGGCCGCGACCCGGCGGGCCGGACGGTGGCCCTGTCAGACCGCCAGCTGGCCGCCCACGCGCTGATCGTCGGCGCCAGCGGGGCGGGGAAGTCCACGACCCTGCTGCGCATCGTCGGCGCGCAGATCGCCCGCGGGCGTCCGGTCATCGCCATCGACATGAAGGGCTCGCCCGGGTTCGCGGCCGAGCTCCAGCAGGCCGCCGCGCCGGCCGGGCGCAGGGTGCGGATCTTCACGCCCGACGGCCCCGGCCACTGGAATCCGCTCACCTACGGCAACGCGACCGCACTCAAGGACAAGCTCATCGCCACCGAGCGCTTCTCAGAACCCCACTACCAGCGAGCCGCCGAGCGCTACGTCCAGACGGTGCTCACCGTGCTGCACGCCCGCGACCCCGGGGCCCCCGCGCAGCTGGACAGCGTGGTGGCGCTGATGGAGCCGCGCCGCCTGGCGGCGTCGCTGCGCGGGGTGCCCGAGCCCCTGGCCGAGCGGGTCCTCGACTACCTGGCCGGACTCACCGGCGACCAGGTGAGCGCAGCGCGTGGGCTGGGCACCCGCCTGGCGCTGCTCTCGGAGTCCTGTGCCGGCCCCTTCCTCGTCTCCGGCGGGGCGCCGGAGCACGCGATCGACCTGCGCGCCGGGCTGGAGGGCGGCGACGTCATCCTCTTCAGCCTCAACGCGAGCGTGTACGGCAAGCTCGCGGCCCAGCTGGGGGCCCTGGCGATCCAGGACCTGGTGAGCGCCTCCGGCTACCGGCTCGCCGACGCACCCGGCCTGCCCGCGACAGTGGCCATCGACGAGTTCTCAGCCCTCGGCGACGATCATGTGCTGGCCCTGCTGGCCCGGGCGCGCGAGTCAGGCATCAGCGTCCTCACCGCCACCCAGGAGATGGCCGACCTGCAGCGGGCCGCGCCCGGGTTCCGCGACCAGGTGCTGGGCATCGTCGGCGTGAAGATCGCCCACCGCCAGGACGTGCCCGAGTCCGCGGAGATGATCGCCAAGATGGCGGGGACCCAATGGGTGTGGGAGGAGACGCGCCACGTCCGCGGCCTGCTGAACCCCGGTAACGGACCGCGGGCCAGCCGGCGGCAGGTCGAGCGGTTCCTCGTGCACCCCAACGAGATCAAGACCCTGCCGGTCGGGCACGCGGTGGCGCTCACGAAGCTGCCGAGCTCGCAGGTCCGGCGTGTTCGGGTGGCGGCGCCCCCGGAGCGGCCGGGCGC